>NZ_JBFSUX010000023.1:0-68836 GCF_041467595.1 Vibrio sp. 10N.247.311.13
TGCAACGAACGTTGATGCGAGAGCAGTGCTTCAATCAAGCTCTGGTTCTTCACTCAGATAATGGTGCGCCGATGAAGTCGTTGACGTTCAAAGAAAAAATGGAAGAGTTAGGTATTACTTCATCGTATAGTCGCCCAAGAGTCAGTGATGATAACCCGTATGTTGAGTCATTGTTCCGCACGGTAAAGTACATGCCAAGCTGGCCAACAAAGGGCTTTGAAACAATCGACAGTAGTCGAAGTTGGGTTGAAGCCTTCGTACGCTGGTACAACACCGAGCACAAGCACAGTAAGCTGAATTATGTCACGCCTTCAGAGCGTCACAATGGAAAAGATAAAGAGATCTTGAAGCGTCGTGTAGAGGTATTGCTCGCTGCAAAACAGCGAAAGCCTGAGCGGTGGTCTGGTGATATCAGGAACTGTGCGCCTGTTGGTGACGTTCACCTAAATCCAGAAAGAGAAGCTGCTTAATAAGTAAGCAAATGATGACAACTACCTTGAAAAACACCGATAACGATCTAGAACCAAATCCAAGAGCAAGAGCATGTGCATAACAAACAAAACATTTAGTACTGGAAGTACCCAGTAAAACCAACTATCTACAGGAAAGCTAAATAGTTGAACAAAGGTAAGGTGAGCCAATATAGAAAACAAAATACTTTTCCAACCATTCGAACTACTTTGTACTCTAATGCGGTATGTTCGTCGGGCGACAGAAGCAAGTGGCTTGACTGAAGAAACCCAAATAGCCAACCAAACTATAAGTAATACCATGGTTCAAGAGCCTCTAAATTAAGGTTTACGCAGCTATTCTGAATTAGGTATCTAGAACTATTATCCCAAGATATCGACACTTTACGCCTTGCTAAGGTGTGAGCAAACCAATACCTTAGCCTCCGCATAATACCTTAAACACATAAACCAACGCATAGTAAAAATGCCACGTGTTGAGAATCACTCTTAAGCAACTTGTTATACCGCTTGATTGAGGCTAAAATGACCAAAATAAAGACCACTTAAGAGACCTATTAAATGACCACTAGAATTTTAGCCGATGTTGCTGCAAGCATTACTGAGTTGAAAGCTAACCCTATGAAAGTTGCAACTAGTGCTTACGGTGAACCTGTTGCTGTACTGAACCGAAATGAGCCAGCATTTTATTGCGTACCAGCCGAAGCGTACGAAATGATGATGGACAGACTCGAAGATCTTGAACTACTAACTATTGCGAAAGAGCGTGAATCTGAAGAGAGTATTTCGGTAAATATTGATGACCTATAAACTCGACTTTAAAAAGAGTGCACTCAAAGAGTGGAAAAAGCTTGGCTCAACGCTTCAACAACAATTTAAGAAAAAGCTAATCGAGCGTTTAGATAACCCGCATGTTCCGGCTTCAAAACTCTCTGGAGCTGACAACATGTATAAGATTAAGCTGCGCCAATCGGGCTACCGTCTCGTCTACAAAGTTGAAGACGATGTCATCATTGTAACCGTCTTAGCAGTCGGAAAACGCGAACGTAGCGATGTTTACCGTAAAGCTATGAAAAGGTTAGATGATTGATTGCGGTATCAACGCCGCATTAAGTGGTGAACAACGCGACCACCCAACCTAAAACCTTGCCACATTTAGCACTAAAGCTGACCTAAACTGAAATTGCCAAGCGTACAGAATCCGTCTTAAATGCTTGTTATACATTTATATCAACGCATTAAGTAACCTAATTGTGCTGTTGAGTAAATCTGCACTCTTCAGAAAAGTAGAAACTCGACTATCTTCATTTTCTTTCGACTCTTCAGTTGAATTAACCGGAAGTTGAACGACATTGTTGGTTGAGTTTTCAAGCTCTAACTTGATTTCCGGACTATGGCTTGCTGTTGAGATTAACTTGCTCTTCAGTTGCTCTGCTTCTTTCTGAAGAACTTCAAAACGTTGCTCAACTATAGACTCAAACTGTGTGAAAGAATCTCTTTGTTGAGATAGTTGAAGCTCAAGAATGCGAACTTCCTTTTTGTGCAATAGCCCCAATATGAGCCAACAAAGCGCAGCAACCGAACACAACAAACCGACAAAACCACTTAATAGGTACTTCCAATTCTCGATGACGAATGTGCCTACAACTAATACTATCTCTTGATTATCCATATGTTCCGTAAGCCAAAATAAATGTAGCCCAATTAAGGGGTGAACAACGCCTCCACCCAAACCTGAAGCATTGTGCCATAAACACTAAAACTGAAGTAGAAGCAAAAGCGCCAAGCGTTGTGAATCCCTCTTAAATTGCTTGTTCGATTTTAGAGTTCGAACTTAGCTAAATACCTAGCGAAGACCCAACCAACCCTTTCATCGCCGGTGTCTGGGCACAAATACTCAACTTTGACCCATCGTTTAGATTTACTAATGAACCTTATAACTCTGCCGTTTGATAAACTATCTAAAACCTCTGAATTAATGCTTGCAGATGCACGAACATGAAGAGATGTAGCTATTACAAAGCGATAGTCTTCCAAATACTGCAAGTCAAATTCTTTGTTTGCCTCTCTTACGACTGATTTAACAGCAGTTCTTGAGTTTTCTTGCTGAAAGATATATCCCCAATCTTCGTATAGAGGCATTGATAAATTTACAAGTACGCTAAGCCAATAGTTAAGGACTAGCGTGATCAAAAGCTGAATTGACGGTTTTTTAGAATCGTACCATGCAAGAAATGAAGCCTCATCGGAGGTTGAAGACACTTGCTTCAACTCAACAAGTGACTCTTCAACTTCAACATCATTTAATTCAATCGTAACATCTGCTGAAGTTAGCTCAGATTCTTGGCCGGTTAAAACATGACATAAGGCATCATCTGAATACTGCTGAATTAAACGCGATTGCAGCAGATTCGATATTTCACTGTACTTCGAAATGACATTTTGCTGTTGACGCATAAACTCAACGTTGCGAGAGTTCATTTTAAGGATGGTTTGAAGACGCTTTTGATTAGCTATGACCTTTTCCATCTTACGCAGGGGGGCCATTTGTCTTTCAAATACTTTGGTAACTCGATTAATTTTATTCAACTGTTCAGAGAGTTGCCTCTGTTTTTGAAGCATCCGATTCATGCGGGCATTCACTTCCATCACTTTTTGTATACTCATTTTACCTCTGAAGTCGGATTAAAATCTAACAGCTATATTAGACAGAATAATTCTGCATTTTGTCCCTGAAACAATTCTGTCTAGTTTCCAAGACTCGCTGCACTTAGTCTAATAACTCATTTAATAACATCATCTTACCTACTTATCTTTGTATCAAACATGACGAAAAGCAGAAATTTTCCATATAGTTCCGGCAAAATGCAGAAAACTCCCCAATATGTGAGTAAACCGCAGTTCAGGCTATGAAGGTTGTATCTTGGAAGTTGTATTCTCAAACAAAAAAAGCGCCGACATGATTGTCGGCGTTTTTGCTATAGGTATGATGAGCGGGAGGTAGTAACTACTTCGCCATGGTGCTCAAAAACTCGGCTTCGAACTCTTCATCGGCTTCTCTTGTTAGGCACTCCACCAGCCAGTCGATGCTTTGATGGTCTAGCTTACTGTTCACCACGAAGGCTTGCTTTACACCAGATTGACCCAGCTTGGCAGAGCCGTAGTTCTTGAATGATTTATTGCCGTGGTAATGGAGTGATTTAATCGCTTCTGCGTCAGGTTCTGGCAAGGCATCGAGGGTATTAGCAAGCTGAATAACCAGCTCCATAGGGTTCTTAGATGATGAGATGCGATACAGAAAACCGCCCTCCACTCTTTGGCGAACCCAGTAATCAAAGCCACTGCAGTCCATCACTTTGTCGCTGACTAGTGCGGCTTCACTGCGATAACCACATGGTTCAACCACTACTGGGGTATGCTTGAATTCAGGTTGACCAGAAGCTGCATCGGTATGAGGCAAGATCAAGTCACATGGTTTGCTGTCTTTGGCGGTCGGTGCGTTCCAATGGATAGGCATGAAGACTTGTTCACGGCGCATCTCTTTGGTCACCACTAAGCGGGCTTGGCACTCCCCTTGTGCGCTGCGCACTTTCACCACTGGGTTAATAGTGGCGTGGTTGAAAGCATCTAGCCCAAACTCATCCAAGTTCAGTTCTGAAACGGTATCTGGGTGCATCGCAACAAAAGGCTCAGGGGTATGCTCACCTAAACCTGCCGCCAAACCTGTGCGGCTCATGGTGTGCCATTGGTCTCTGATTCGACCTGTGTTCATGATAAGCGGGAATTCAAGGCTGGTATCGGCAATCGGTTTGTCGTGCTCAACTGCAATAAACTGCGCTTTGCCTGATTCAGTAAAGAACTCGCCATTGGTGAACATGCGTTGCTCAATGATCTCTGGTTGATACTCTAACACTGGCCATTGCTGTGGAGTGAGTTCGCCATAGCCTTTTTCATCCAGTTTGGTTAATCCAATTAAGCACAAATCACGCGCTTTGCCCGTTTCATTGCCGAGCGCTGTCATCTCGCAATACTCTTTGAAGATCTCACCTTCGTGACGGAACTCAAATTGCTCTTTGAATCCCATTTTTTGTGCGACTTCTTTTAATATCCACCAATCGGGTTTGGCTTCCCCTGGGCTTGGTAACACGCGGCGTTGACGTGAGATTCGGCGTTCAGAGTTGGTCACAGTGCCCGATTTCTCACTCCACCCTTGTGCGGGTAGCACTACATCGGCCAAGCGTGTGGTTTCTGTATCAGCAATGCAGTCCGACACCACCACAAACGGGCACTTCTCTAATGCCGCTTTGATCTTTTCGCTATCAGGCAGGCTCACAACAGGGTTGGTTGCCATGATCCACACCGCTTTGATTTTGCCTTCATTCATGGCATCAAACAGGTCAATCGCTTTTAAACCCGCATGTGTTGCTAGGTTGTCGGTCTGCCAAAATTCACTCACGGTTTGGTGTGATTGCGGGTCACCAAATTCAAAGTGCGCCGCTAAGGTATTGGCTAAACCGCCCACCTCACGTCCGCCCATCGCGTTCGGCTGGCCCGTTACAGAGAATGGCCCCATGCCCGGCTTGCCAATTTTCCCGGTGGCTAAATGGCAGTTAATAATGGCGTTTACCTTATCGCACCCTTGTGTCGATTGGTTCACGCCTTGGGAGTAAATGGTCAGCACCTTCTCGTTCGATGCAAACAAACTGTAGAACTGTTTTAGCTGCTGCTCTGTTAACCCTGTAAGTTCAGGAACACTTTTGTCGCCCCAGCCTGATTCGGTATAACCTGACTCTGTATAACGGTAGTGAGTCGCAGATCGAATCGATTCAGTAAAGCCTTGAGTGTGGTTTTCTATGTAATCTGTATCTAGCTTGTCGTTATCATCGAGGTAACCCAATAAACCATTGAACAACGCGACGTCTGAGCCTGATTCCAATGCCAAGTGAATGTCTGCAATTTCACAAGTGTCGGTATAACGCGGGTCGATGACGATGACTTTCAATGCGGGGTTGGCTTGTTTCGCGGCTCTTAATCTTTGGAAAAGTACCGGGTGACACCATGCTAGGTTAGAGCCTGTAATCACGACTAGATCGGCTTGCTCGAGATCTTCATAGCACACCGGCACTGTGTCTGCGCCAAATGCTCGCTTATGCCCGACCACGGTTGAAGCCATACATAGCCTAGAATTACTGTCAATGTTGCCACTGCCGATGAAGCCTTTCATCAGTTTATTGGCAACGTAATAGTCTTCGGTAAGCAGCTGACCAGACACATAGAACGCAACCGAATCGGCCCCAAATTCTTCGATGGTTTGATTAAATTTGTCTGCGACCAACTGAGTGGCACTGTTCCAATCCAGCTGTTGTTTTTGCTCATTCTGAATATAAGCAGGCTGTGTAAGACGACCTAAAGGCGTGACGGTGTCGCCAAGCGCGATCCCTTTAGTACAAAGCTTTCCATAGTTTGATGGATGATCTTTATCACCACGCACTTCTAGTTTTCCTAGCGATGTCGGTCTCGCTTCTATTCCACACCCTACACCACAATAAGCACAGGTCGATTTTATCCAGCCGCTGTTTGAATCGGTCATCCGTTTCTCGCTCAATTATCCATAATTGTAATAAGTGAAAACAAGCAAATAACACGCCACTTAATAACAGCTGATGCATAGCAAATAATTTCATTTAAAAACAACAACTTAATAAAAACACAAATATCAGCAATGAACCAATTAGAACTTAACCAAGATAGAAACTTAATTTTTGCACCATCTTGCTGAAAGTTGCACCACAAACGCTCATTTATATAAATCTAACAAAAATTTTACATACCACTTTAGGGGTAATTGCGTGCTACCTCTATTTTTTAAACCACTGAAAATTATAAGTTAATTTTTATTTAAATGAACGAACCGTAATCTGGCATCCTCCTTGCTCCACTAAAAACCAAGACTTAGAAAAAACATTTTTGTTTTTCTTGATGATTATGAATTGAGTGGAATCTCAACCCGGTATTCATCTGCTAACGACTAGAAATTAGATGCTAGTGATGGTGACGCCGAGAATAAGGAATGGATTATGAGCAAGAAGAAAATCGTCGTTGTTGGTAACGGCATGGTTGGACACAAATTTATCGACAACATCCTGCAATCAGACAGTGATGAGTTTGATGTGATTACTTTCAGTGAAGAACCAAGGCTGGCCTACGACCGTGTTCAGCTAACGGCTTACTTTAATGGTAAAAGCGCTGATGACCTGTCATTGACCAGTGAAGAGTATTACCAAAGCAACGGCGTGAACTACTTGTTGAACCAGAAGGTTGCCAAGCTAGACACCGCCAATCAACAAGTCATCACTGAAAGTGGTCACGTTGAAAGTTACGACAAGCTAATCTTGGCGACCGGCTCATTCCCTTTTGTTCCCCCTATTCCCGGTAACGACCAAGAACACTGCCACGTTTATCGCACCATCGAAGATTTAGACGCCATTGAGCTCTCAAGTAAAGGCAGCAAATCGGGCGTGGTGATTGGTGGTGGACTGCTGGGCTTAGAAGCCGCAAACGCAGTCAAAAACCTTGGCTTAGAAACCCATGTGGTTGAATTTGCGCCTCGCCTGATGGCGGTTCAATTAGATGAGGGTGGCGGTGCCCTATTACGCAGAAAAATTGAAGACCTTGGTGTGCAAGTTCATACCGAGAAAGCGACCTCTGAAATAGTCGATGGCGAAAACGCTCGCTACCGCATGAACTTCGCCGATGGCACCCATTTAGAAACCGACATGATCGTATTCTCTGCGGGTATTCGCCCTCAAGATGAGCTAGCAAGAAGCTCTGATGTCGAAATTGGCGAGCGCGGCGGTATTGTGATCAACAACCACTGTCAAACCAATATAGAAAACGTCTACGCCATTGGTGAATGTGCCCTTTGGGATAACAAGATCTTCGGCTTAGTGGCACCCGGTTATTCGATGGCAAAAATCGCGGCTTCGCATATTGTCTCTGACGGTACTGACGACGCTGCATTCACCGGCGCTGACATGAGCACCAAGCTCAAACTGCTTGGCGTCGATGTGGCCAGTATTGGCGAAGTACACGGCAAGACAGAAGGTGCTCAATCGTATACTTATAACGATGAAATTGAACAAGTTTATAAGCGCCTGATCATCTCGGCTGACGGCACAAAGATTGTCGGTGCCGTCTTGGTCGGTGATGCAGAAGCCTACGGTTCGCTACTGCAAATCAAGCAAAACGATATGCCCCTTCCTGAAAACCCATCAGTACTGATTCTACCTAATGTCGCAGATGATTCAGGTTCGGCAATGGGTGTTGAAGCTCTGCCTGATAGCGCTGTGATCTGTTCATGTTTTGATGTGACCAAAGGCGACATTAAAGACGCGGTCTCTGCTGGCTGCACCACGATGGCGGCTTTGAAAGAAACCACCAATGCTTCGACAGGTTGTGGCGGTTGTTCTGCCCTTGCGAAACAGGTTCTCGATAGTGAACTGAGTAACCTAGGTGTGGAAGTCTCTAACGATATCTGTGAGCACTTTGCTTATTCTCGCCAAGAGCTTACCGACATCATTCGCGTCAACAAAATCAAGACCTTCGACGAGCTGTTAGATTCTCACGGCAACGGATTGGGCTGTACTGTGTGTAAACCGGCTGTCGGTTCGATTCTGGCTTCGTACTGGAACGATTACATCCTTGAAGATCAACATATCGAGCTGCAAGACACCAATGACATCTACCTTGGCAACATGCAAAAAGACGGCACTTACTCGGTAGTTCCGCGTATTGCTGGCGGTGAAATCACTCCAGATAAATTGATTGTTTTAGGCGAAGTCGCTAAAGAGTTCGACCTGTACACCAAAATCACGGGCGGTCAGCGTGTCGACTTGTTTGGCGCACAGCTTAACGAACTGCCTATCATCTGGAAAAAGCTGATTGATGCAGGTTTTGAAACGGGCCACGCCTACGGTAAATCGGTTCGTACCGTGAAATCTTGTGTCGGTAGCACTTGGTGTCGATACGGTGTCGACGACAGTGTTGGCTTAGCGATTCGACTTGAGAACCGCTACAAAGGCCTGCGTTCACCACACAAGATCAAGTTTGCGGTTTCAGGCTGTACTCGTGAATGTGCAGAAGCCCAATCGAAAGACATTGGTGTTATCGCCACTGACAAAGGTTGGAACCTCTACATCTGTGGTAACGGCGGTATGCGTCCTCGTCATGCAGACCTATTCGCCACTGATTTAGACGAAACCACACTCCTTAAATACATCGACCGCGTTTTGATGTTCTACACACGTACCGCAGACCGCTTACAGCGTACATCGGTATGGATGGAGAACCTCGAAGGCGGCATTGAATACCTCAAGCAAGTCGTGATTGAAGACAAGCTCAACGTGGCTGAAGAACTCGAAGCGGACATCGCACTCAACATCGAGAAGTACCAGTGTGAATGGAAAACCACCATTGAAAACCCTGAGAAGATGAAGCGCTTCCAGCACTACATCAACAGTGAAGAAATGGACACTAGCCTCTCTTTCATCAAAGAGCGAGAGCAGCGTTTTCCTAAGCCGAGCTTGAGTGATGCTTCGAATTCAAAACGCGATGAAAAGCTCGCAAAAGCAGACCAAATCGAAGTGACTGAGGTTTCATAAATTTCATCAGGTTCATCAGGTTCATCAGGTTCATCAATAAAAAAATAAAAACTCAATTTTAGACTAGGAGAAAGTCATGGAAAATTGGACAACCGTATGCAGCACCAGCGATCTAACCCCAAACGGGGGAATTTGCGCCAAAGTAGACGATAACCAAGTGGCTATTTTTTACTGCAAGCGCAGCGACACGCTTTATGGGCTCTCTAATTACGACCCTATCGGCAAGGCGAATGTGATGTCACGTGGTATAATTGGTTCATTAAGCGGAGAACCTTACGTGGCCTCACCCTTATACAAGCAGCATTACCACTTAGAAACTGGCGAATGTCTTGAACAGCCTGAGCTCAAGCTCGTGAAATTTGAAGTTCGCAAGCAAGGAGAACAAGTTCAAGTTCTCGCACCACTTGCTATCGCCAGTTAACTAAACCGCCGACACCATCATGCAAACGCTTATTAGCGTGCGCAATTTCGGCACATGGTTTATGCACATTAAAAGCGTTCTAAGTTCGGAAGTAACGCAGGTGCACAAACCGGGTAATTTTCCAGATTTAAAGGATTTAAACCATGGATAACACTAAATTTTCGCTGCTTTCATTTACGGGTAAGATGAAGGTATTACACCTAAGCTGGATGGCCTTTTTCATTACCTTTGTTGTGTGGTTCAACTTTGCCCCACTACTGCAAATGGTAAAAACTACGCTTGGTCTTTCTACTGAAGAGATCAAAACCCTCCTGATCCTCAACGTTGCATTGACCATTCCGGCACGTGTCGCAATAGGCATGCTAACCGATAGATACGGCCCAAGGTTGGTTTACTCTTCGCTACTCGCGGTCTGTTCTATCCCTTGTTTCATGTTTGCTCTGGCAGACTCTTTCATTCAAGCAGCAATCGCTCGTTTCCTACTGGGCTTCATTGGTGCAGGTTTCGTTGTCGGTATTCGTCTTGTGTCTGAATGGTTCCCACACAACGAACTGGGTACTGCAGAAGGTATTTACGGCGGCTGGGGTAACTTCGGTTCAGCAGCAGCAGCGTTCACACTTCCAACTCTCGCTCTAGCGTTTGGTGGTGAAGACGGCTGGCGTTATGCGGTTGGTATTACTGGCGTAATGAGCTTAGCGTTCTCGTTTATCTTCTACAAAAACGTGTCAGATACACCAAAAGGTTCAACTTACTTCAAGCCTGCTCAAGTAACAGCGATGGAAGTGACATCAAAGGGTGACTTTTTCTTCCTACTTATTATGAAGATCCCTATGTATGCCGCTTTAGCGCTACTGACTTGGAAGCTATCACCAAGCAACATCAACATGTTGTCAGACATGGCGGTTTACTCAGTGTATGCCGGTTTAGCTGCGCTTTACGTGTACGAAGTGTCGCAAGTTTGGAAAGTAAACAAGAACGTATTTAAAGAAGAAGTGCCAGAGATTCACCAGTACAAATTCAAGCAAGTTGCGGTACTTAACGTATTGTACTTCGCGACATTTGGTTCTGAACTGGCTGTGGTTTCTATGCTGCCACTGTTCTTCTCTGAAACCTTTGAATTAACACCGGTTCTTGCAGGTATGGTTGCATCGGCTTATGCCTTTATGAACCTAATGTCTCGCCCAGGTGGTGGTTGGATTTCAGATAAATTCGGTCGTAAACCAACACTGCTTATTCTAACGATTGGCCTTGCGGTGGGTTACTTCGCAATGGGTCAAGTCGACAGCACATGGCCTGTATGGCTAGCAGTTGTCGCGGCGATGGCGTGTTCTTTCTTCGTGCAAGCGGGTGAAGGTGCGGTATTCGCAACGGTTCCTCTAATCAAGCGTCGTATGACAGGTCAAATTGCTGGTATGACGGGTGCTTACGGCAACGTGGGTGCGGTAGTTTACCTAACTGTGTTGTCATTCGTGAGCTACCAAACATTCTTCTTAGTGATTGCTGCAACAGCGGTACTTGGCTTTGTGACTCTGCTGTTCATGGAAGAGCCTAACGGTCAAATCGCCGAAGTAAACGACGACGGCAGTGTCACGCTGATTAATGTTTCAAGCTAGGGTCTGTACTAAGAAGCATTGATATTATTGAATCGGGAGAGGCACCTTAGCGGATACATCAATGCTAGGTGCTTCGTTCAAAGGCTCTAAGTTCACTAGGGCTTTTGTTCTTCCTAGGATGTTCTGTCAAGGAAGCGGGAAGAAGAGCAGTTAAGAAGAAGACAAGTTATGACAATTTCATTCAGCCAAGGGCAAGTCATCACGCCAGAATCCAACAACCAGTTAACGCTTAAGTTTGGTGGTTATTCGAATCAAGGCGTACGTGATGAAAACCAAGATGCCATCATTGTAAAACACCCTAAAACTCGCGCAGAGCAAGAGTTGAAAGGCAGTGTTGCCTGCATTGCAGACGGAGCAAGTTGTAGTGAACACGGCCAGAAAGCCAGTCACACTAGCGTGATGCAGTTTATCGACGACTATTACGCAACCCCCCAAAGCTGGAGCATTCAACGTTCGGCGCAAAAGGTCTTAACGTCCCTCAATTCTTGGCTCTTCAACACGTCTGTTTCTAATATTCATCCCGCACAACAAGTGAACCACAATGCCCTCGTTTCGACGTTCAGCAGCGTGATATTAAAATCAAACACCGCACATATATTCCACGTTGGCGACAGCCGCATTTACTTACTCAGAGATGGAGAATTACGCCAACTGACCCGCGACCACACCCGTAAAAATATGGGACAGAAGCATTATCTTACACGCGCCTTAGGCATGGACAACCAACTCAACGTTGACTATCAAACCCTGCCTATCAAGAAAAACGACTGCTTTATCCTGACATCTGATGGCGTGCACGAGTTTGTATCTCCCAACACCTTCAAAGAACACATCGATAAACCCGGAGCGGATTTCGAATACGCAGCGCAAACCATCTGTAACACCGCTTTAAGCCACAATAGCTCAGACAACGTGAGCTGCTTGATTGTGCAAGTCAGCCATCTGCCTAAACCTTCGCTGATTGAATTCCATGAGAAGCTGGCTAAACGGGCAATCCCACCCGCTTTAAAGCTCGGGCAAAGTATCGACAACTTCATGGTACTTGAGGTGTTGTATGCAGGGTCAAGAAGCCATGTGTATCGTGTGATGCAGAAAGAGACACAAACCGAGTTCGTGCTGAAAGTCCCTTCCGTTCAATATCACGATAGCCCTTCGCAACTCAGAGCTTTCTTTAATGAACAATGGGCGGGGATCTTGTTAAAAAACAAGAGAGTAATGAAGGTTTACCCGACGCCAGAGAACTCGCAATTCTTATACCAAATCTGCGAATGGGTAGAAGGTATCACCCTAAGACAATGGATGTACGACAACCCAAAACCGTCACTCAATGAAGTGCGCGACATATTAGAAAAGATCACTCAAGGCATTCGAGTATTACAACGTGCAGACATGGTGCACCGAGACTTAAAGCCCGAGAACATCATGATTCAACGTGATGGTGAGGTAAAAATCATCGACCTTGGTGCGGTGTTAGTGAGAGGTCTTGAAGAGGGAGAGCTCACTGACAAGGACGACACACCATTAGGCGCGGTCAATTACATTGCACCCGAGACCATCAAGCACAACAGCGCGACCACCAGCTCTGATCTGTTCTCTATCGCTGTAATCGGCTATGAGATGCTAACCGGTGAATTACCCTACTCTGAAATGACCGCACAATCGCTTAAGCAATCTCGTCACCATCAATGGGAATACCAACCCATCACACAGAAACGAGCTGACTTACCAAGCTGGGTGGATTTGGTATTACAAAAAGCCTGCGCGGAATCACCAAGCGAACGTCATCAAGTGTTGGGGGATTTTGTCGCTGACCTTTACACACCAAACCAAAGCTTGGTGAAAAGCAAAGCCAAGCAACCTTTGATAAACCGAAACCCGATCCAGTTTTGGAAAGTGTTGGCTTTGTTGCTCGGCATTGTTGCGGTCGTAGAACTGGGGTTATTGTTAAACCCAAGCTAGATACGTTTACGAATTAGCCTAATATAACCGCGTTTAGCCTCGTTTCACTAAGCTTCTTGGCACGAGTTCAATGCCAGCTTGGTAACGCTTAGCCGATGCATTCAGCGCCAAAGCAAAAGCGCTGTCGGCAATTACTTCAAACTGCTGAGGCAGTGAATGGACTTTAAAAGGCAAGAAGTCGAGCAGTCGGTTATCACCAAAGGTTGCCAGTTTTACTTGATTAATCAGCTCTGGCTTTTCAACCATCACATCCAACACACCCTCTAACAAAGTGTAAGACATAGTCACAATCGCATCAGGCACCGTGCCTTTGGCAATCCAACCCTCAAAAATCTCGCGCCCTGATTCTCTATCAAAGTGTTCTCCATAACCCACTACCATCGGCTTGTTTTCTGCTAGCCTTGTTTGTTGAGTATGTGCTTTATTCGCCGCTTCAAAACCCAGCTGACGTTCACGTGAAATGTTCAGGTCAGGTAACGCACCGATCAAGCCAACACTATGAATGCTGTCATCGAGAATCGAGTGGGTCAGTTCAAATGCAGCCTCGAAATCTTCACTGATCACGCAAGCAAAGTGCTCATCGTCTAACGGACGGTCAATCGCAATTACTGGGGTACCTGAGTTTTGCAGTTTCAAGTAGAACTCGTTGGCGTCTGGCATTGAGCTCGCCACCAGCAAAGCATCAATACGACGACTGACCAAAGCTTCAGCGACCTTTCGCTCGGTTTCAGCGTCATCATCTGAACAGCCAATCAAAATCTGATAGCCCACTTTACGTGAGTTCTGCTCTATCAGTTTTGCTAAACGCGCATAACTGCTGTTTTCCAGATCAGGAATAATCAAACCAAATGAACGGCTATTACCAGCACGCAGCGACGAAGCAGCATGGTCTGGTCGGTAGTTATACTCTTCCACAACCGCCATGACTTTCTGCTGAGTCTTTTCACTGATTCTATATTTCTGCGCCTTGCCGTTGATGACATAACTGGCCGTGGTTTTCGATACTCCAGCCAATTTAGCAATTTCATCAAGTGTCATATGGGTGACCTGTATTTTGTGCGTAGGATCATATAACCAATGATCTGATCCTCGGATTAGTTGAATTATATGCTGAATCGATTCAGTATGAAAGCTGAAAGGATTCAGCAAAATCTGAAAAGTGACTTCAATCATCCTTTTGAATGGATTGAGCGTCATTTGTTGTGATTCAACTTCTCGTTATTAAAGAAACTGAAATTACGACACGCAGCAAAACTATTTTGAAAACCAAAATCGGCTTTGCTGAATTTTTTTACACCGAATGCTGAACCGATTCAGCTAAAGTAAAACAAAGAGCAAAGCAAAGAGTAAAGTTCACTAATTCTTGCTCTAGACTGAATCGTAGCGATACACAAATTCTCAAGCGATACGCTAAAGAGGCACCATGCTTAAATTATCAAAATCTGACATCACTCTAGGCCAAACTGCCGAAGACAAATTCAAAGCTATCCAAAACATTGCTGGCGACCTGACCGCGAAAGGCTTAGTTGACTCTGGCTACGTTGAAGGAATGCTGAACCGTGAAAACCAGAACTCTACGTTCCTAGGTAACGGCATCGCGATTCCTCACGGAACCACTGACACTCGTGGCCTAGTGAAAGAGACAGGCGTTGCGGTACACCACTTCCCTGAAGGTATTGATTGGGCAGACGGCAACCGTGTTTACGTAGCAATTGGTATTGCAGCTAAATCTGACGAGCACTTAGGCATCCTTAAGCAGCTAACGAAGGTTCTAGCGGCAGACGGTGTTGAAGAGAAATTAAAGCAAGCGAAATCAGAAGATGAAATCATCGCCCTACTTAACGGCGAAGTTCAACTAGAAGCCGACCTAGACGCTTCTTTAGTTCAGCTACTATTCCCAGCAAGCGACATGGTTCAAATGTCGGCAGTGGCAGGCGGCCTACTTAAGAACACAGGTTGCACAGACAACACATTCGTTGCCGACCTAGTGACAAAAACACCAACTCACCTAGGCCAAGGCCTGTGGTTGTTGGGTAGTGATAAAGGTGTAACTCGCACTGGCGTGTCTTTCGTTTCAACAGCGAACCATTGTGAATTCGAAGGCACACCGGTTAAAGCATTGGTGGCATTTGCTGCTTGTAACAGCGCGCACCAATCGATCCTAGCAAACCTAAGCAAGATGGTTTTCGAAGGTAAACAGCAACAACTGCTAACCGCTGACGCAGCGCAAGTGATTGGTTTTCTGAAAGGTGAAGCGGTTTCTACAGCTTCTCAAGACGATGACAACTGCGCAGTATTCAAAATCAAAAACGCACACGGCCTGCACGCTCGTCCGGGTGCAATGCTAGTCGCTGAAGCGAAGAAGTTTGAATCAACTATCCGCGTTTCAAACCTAGATGGCGACGGAAAAGAAGTGAACGCGAAGAGCTTGATGAAAGTAATCGCACTTGGCGTTAAACACGGCCACCAGCTTCAGTTTGTTGCTGAAGGTGAAGATGCAGCACAAGCACTTGAATCGATTGGTAAAGCTATCGCTTCAGGCCTTGGCGAAGGTTAAGGAATAGATATGTCTGATAAACAAATCAAAGCCGTTACCGTTACGCTAAACCCTGCTCTCGACCTAACTGGCGCTATCGACGCACTTAACGTGGGTTCAGTGAGCCTAGTGAACAAAGGCTCTCTACATGCGGCAGGCAAAGGCGTAAACGTAGCAAAAGTACTTTCAGAGCTTGGCGCGAAAGTGACCGTAACAGGTTTCCTTGGTCGCAATAACGAAGAAGCCTTCTGCCAACTGTTCGAACAGATGGGCGCAACTGACCGCTTTATCCGTGTAGATGGCGCGACTCGTATCAACGTGAAGTTGGTAGAGAACTCAGGCCAAGTAAGCGACATCAACTTCCCAGGTGTTCCTGTTGATGCTGACGCGATTAAAGCGTTCGAAGAAACCCTATTAGAACTTGCTGAAACGCACGATTACTTCGTGATTGCAGGCAGCTTGCCACAAGGTATCTCTCCTGAGCTTTGCGCTTCTTGGGTTCAACGCTTACACGATTTAGGTAAGAAGGTTCTATTTGATAGCAGCCGTGACGCACTTAAAGCCGGTATCAATGCACAACCATGGTTGATCAAACCAAACGATGAAGAGCTGTCTCAGCTGTTCAATGCAGAGCTGACAACTCGTGACCAATGCCAACACGCGGGCCAAGCCCTAAGTGAAAAAGGCATCGAGAACATCGTGGTATCACTTGGCGCTGAAGGCGTGATGTGGCTTAACCAAGGTGAATGGTTACATGCTCAACCACCGCGCATGCAAGTAGTAAGCACGGTAGGCGCAGGCGACACCTTAGTTGCTGGTCTATGTTGGGGTCACATGCAACAGATGCCAAAACCAGAACTTATTAAATTCGCAACCGCCCTATCTGCTCTAGCAGTTTCACAGGTAGGCGTGGGCATCACCAGCCAACAAGAGCTGGATTCAGTACTACAAAATATCCAATTACAGTCGCTTAGTGCTCCAACTAGCCAGTTAGACACAAGCAAATAGGACAAAAGGTTTATTATGAATATTACCATTATCACAGCTTGCCCTAGTGGCGTAGCAAACAGCATCATCGCAGCAGGCTTGTTAGAGCAAGCGACAAAAGCACTGGGTTGGAACGCCGCTATTGAATGTCAATCAAGCGTGTTACCTGATTCAACTGTATCGCAAGACGCTATCGACAGCAGCGACGTTGTAGTTATCGCAGCTAACAAAAATGTTGATAAAGCTCGTTTTGTTGGTAAGAAAGTGTACCAAGCAGCTATCTCTGAATGCACAGCTGATGCAAAAGCATTCCTAGAGAAAGCGGTAGCAGAAGCAACGGTATTAGACGCTTCTCAAGCTGAAAGCACTGTTGAAGTGACCGGTACCTCTCCAAACTCTTCTACAACAGCAAGCACAGGCAGCAAGAAGATCGTAGCGATTACCGCTTGCCCAACTGGTGTTGCACACACCTTTATGGCAGCTGAAGCGCTTGAAGCAGAAGGCAAACGCCTAGGTCACCAAATCAAAGTGGAAACTCGCGGCTCTGTAGGTGCGAAAAACCAACTGACAGACCAAGAAATCGCAGACGCTGATCTAGTTATCATCGCAGCAGACATCGACGTTCCTCTGGATCGTTTTAACGGCAAAGCGCTATACAAAACAACGACAAGCCCTGCTTTGAAGAAAACAAAGCAAGAGATGGAAAAAGCATTCGCAGAAGCTAAACCATACCAACACACAGCATCTTCAAATTCAGCGCCTGCTGACGAGAAGAAAGGCGTATACAAGCACCTAATGACAGGTGTATCGCACATGCTTCCAGTAGTGGTTGCGGGTGGTTTGATCATCGCACTCTCTTTCGTATTCGGTATCGAAGCGTTTAAAGAAGAAGGCACACTGGCTGCAGCACTGATGACTATCGGTGGTGGCTCCGCATTCGCACTGATGATTCCTGTTCTTGCTGGTTTCATTGCATTCTCAATTGCTGACCGTCCGGGTCTGGCTCCAGGTCTAATCGGCGGTATGCTGGCTAGCTCAACGGGCGCAGGTTTCCTAGGTGGTATCGCAGCAGGTTTCATTGCAGGTTACGCAGCGAAATTCATTGCCGACAAGGTTCAACTTCCACAATCCATGGAAGCCCTCAAGCCAATCCTGATCATTCCGTTTATCGCGAGTTTGTTCACTGGTCTTGTGATGGTTTACATCGTGGGTGGCCCTGTTTCTGGCGTGATGAGCGCAATGACAACTTTCCTAAACAACATGGGAACGTCTAATGCGATTCTTCTGGGTGTGATTCTAGGCGCAATGATGTGTTTCGACCTTGGTGGTCCAGTAAACAAAGCAGCTTACACATTCGGTGTTGGTCTATTGGCTTCGCAAACTTACGCACCAATGGCAGCAATCATGGCAGCAGGTATGGTTCCAGCTCTAGGTATGGGCCTTGCGACTTTCCTAGTGAAAGACAAGTTTGAAGCAGGCGAGCGTGAAGCAGGTAAAGCATCATTCGTTCTTGGCCTATGTTTCATCTCTGAAGGTGCAATCCCATTCGCAGCGAAAGACCCAATGCGTGTTATCCCAGCTTGTATGGCAGGTGGTGCACTAACTGGCGCTCTTTCAATGATGTTTGGTGCTCAGCTAATGGCTCCACACGGCGGCTTGTTCGTACTACTGATTCCTGGTGCTATCTCTCCAGTTCTAATGTACCTATTGGCGATTGCAGCAGGTACAGCGGTAACAGGCTTTGGTTACGCGGCTCTTAAAAAGATGAGTGACTCTAAGGTAACTGCAGAGGCTTAATCCCCCTACTCTGGTTAACGGTTCAGCCCGATAACCAGAGGCTCTTGATAACCGGTTTCTTGGTAAAACGGCTCCTTAAAACAAAGGCTCCTCATTTGAGGAGCCTTTTTATTGTTCATGTATTTTCCGGTCGGAATGAGTTAAGTGCAATATTGGTATATTTGATTAGCTAGTAAGCGTTTCTTCAAAGACACCCAATTCACGACCAAGCCAGGTCGCTCGTACTGTGTGGTCCAAAGTTTCTTCACCGCCAGTTACAGGGTGAATAAGCACCGACATATCACCGCGTTCTTGCTCAAGCCATTCAACAATGCCCGACTCTTTGTTCGCAAAGTGAATCTCAAACATTGGCATCTTATGTGGACCAACCAAACGCTGTATTAATGGGAAAACCTCTAATACATCTTTACGTTCCGCTAAAATTTTCTGACGCAGTGTTTCTGCTTGCTCTGCAAATCGCAGAGGGAAATAGATATGACCGTGGTACATGGCACCATCCTTTAGAATTATGATGCGAACAGTTTAACCTGCTTTCTCTAGCAAGGACAGTCAACCAATGGCAGCCGAAGTACTAAACATCATGTAGAAGGCTGATCTAGCTGAAAGTTTCTAGAACATTGCAACAAAAACGCCACACGTAATTTAAGTGTGGCGCCTATATTTTAGCTGTAAAATGCCTTAGCAAGAATTAGCGTTAGTAAATTGAATCAACATTCAAAGGGCTGTTCTTTGGTTTCTCTAGTTTTAACTGTTCAACCGCACTAAGACCTTTAGAGCTAATTCCGCCACTATAAGACTTCGAGCCATCAGCATTAGTCATCGAGGTTTCTCCCACGTTCCAAGCAACAAAGAAATCACTTAAGTCATAGTTCGAAGCGTAGGAGCTACATACCATCATTAAGTCGCCACCGGTTAGCCCAGTATCTTTGGCACTACAATAGTTTTCAACCGCATCACCCTCTGTATCACCTCGAGCTTTACGGTGCATAAGTTTGAACATGTTCCAGCCTTCATCTTCACCATACACATCAGATTGGCTTGCGCCGCGTGTATACCAATCATCAATTGCAAAATTCGATTTTGCCCAGATTTTTAGCTGACCAAACATAACTAATCGTAAACCTGCATCACCATGTGACCACGCATGTTCATTATTAAGCTCTAGCCATTTAGGTGCTTTCTTAATATCCGATTTAATACGATCCATTTCAGGGTTTGCATTGCGCCCCTCTAACTCCTGCATATACAACGCAAGAAGGTTATTGGTCACTTCTGTACTACCAGCCGCTAGGAAAGGAGCTGATGCTAAGTTATGACCAACTTCATGCCACAACAACCAGTCGTTCACAGGGTTGGTTGGAATGTATGTCCGATTTGCGTTAAAGCTTGAATTCATCACTGGGTAACCAGAGTGAGCAGCACCAATCGAAATCTGCACGTCATTCACAAAACGATGGCGGAACGCCTTCAGTTCTGGATAAGTGAACCTACGGTGTAAACCAGTGCTTTGTTTCTCATCACGCCCGTAGAAGTCACTAGCAGCGTCAGCGAATCGATTCATATCTGTTGCGAATTGGTTCAAATCAGCGGATTCTAGATTCCTTATTGGTGTAGTGTAAATAAATGAACCCGTATCGATTTCTGCAATTGGTGCGTCTGCCGATTGAATAGTGTTAATCCACTGTCCCTCTTTCCACCAAGCAGCTTTTAACGCGCCATCAATGCTAAACGAGACTTCACCAAGCTCTTTTACTTTCGGTTGAATGTAAAAAAGGCCACCATATGGAACCTTGAAAGTTAAGCTCGATCCATTGTAGTCAAAGCTGGTTTGCATACGTGGAGGGCGTTTCAAACTCGTTTCGTGATTCGGCTTACCTGTAAGATCATCCGCCATCATTACAGTAATCGTTGCAGCGACACCATGACTAATCGTCACATCTTGTAGCTGAGGAGCCCATAAACCTGTCGATTGATTGTTCCCAGCCGAATACGTGACGCCCTTGCCATCTGTTTGGATAAGAACCGAACTTGACGAAGATGCACCTGAAGTTCGACCCGGATACATTGTGGTATCAACAACGATTTCATGATCCCAGAATGAGCGCCCCAACATAATGCGAGTCAGAGGTTTCTCCATGTAATTTAATGGATAGCTCGGATTCAACTGTCCCGATAACTCACCTTCGCCGTGTATCATTCCATTAGCGACTAACGACGCTTTTAGGTCAACAGGACACTGTGCTTCTAGTGTATCTGTTTGATGTAAGTCTTCGGTATAACAGTTAAGGAACTGAACAGCTTGCTTGAACCCCAACTCATCTTGTATGTCTGTTTCAAATCGGTATGCGTTGTCATTCCACATCCAAACAGACAGGTTATCAAACGCTTGAGTCAATTCGCTGTTAGACAGACGCTTACCTTGAGTACCTTTCGTGCGATAGTAAATCTCGTGCTCGTAGAGCGCTGTAAAGTTAGAACCCAAGTTCGCTGCTTTCACCATACTGTCGACAATGGTTTTACTCACTTCATAGCGATCGAAATCGGCTCTATGATAAGCACCGCGAACAGTCACACCGTCTCCAGAACGAGTCTCTATACAGTTAAATTCGTATTCATACTCGTTCTTACAAAGCTCAGTGCCAACGAATGCCGACTGCAGTTCTTTGATCGCCGCTTCACGCTCTGCTACAGATTCAACAAAGATACGTGCGGATTTTGCCTCCATTACCGTTACACCAGACGCATCAAGCACTGGCTTCCCTTCAGCGTCTAACTTAGCAACCTCATAAGTCGGGATTTCAAACTTGATTTTGGATTCATCTTCAATCCACTCAACCGTACCATCTTGATTTACCGTGAACGGAGGCTCTCCTTGGTTATCTTGAAAACGCTCAAGAACCACCATTTCCTTTTCACTCTTCACGTGAAAATTTGGATACGGCGCTTGGCAGTAATAAGAGCTACCGCAGAAAGCTTGGTTTGTTGGCGTAACGTTTTCACCACCTAGAGATACACCCGCGGCGTCCGCTAAGCGTCCAATAGGTTCAGGGTTAGTCGTTTGAATCGCATCCATAAACAAGATATTGCCACCGTCATTAACATAGTTAATAAGAGCCGTAATATCGTCTTGGTTTAAGTTAGGGTTATCCAAGTCAGCAACAAACTGGTTAGTCATGCCATCTTGAACCAACTTAGGTGGGTATGCCTGAAGGATCAAAATAGGCGTGGTGCTCGCATCCAAACCATCAAAGTCACCTGAACCGCGCTTTTCTACTGATGCAAAACCATACTGAGGACTAACAAAAAACGTGTACTGCTTACCCATTGTGGAGTGGTGATAAGCCGAATAAGCTTGGTCAATATTGGTGACTGCATTCATCCCAGCAATAGGCAGACCATTATTGAACCACTCAAACAAGTTCGAGAAAAACGACCTCATGCTGCCTTGGTCATCATGCAGTAGGTTTTCGAACGTCGAAACAGTGCACTGTTGTTTGTTGCTATCGATATGCAATGTTCGATTGGCCCAATAATTTTCAGGGCATGACAGAATACTTGGATATAAGCCATTACCTATGAACACGACCTTACCTTTGCCTATCTCGCCTGCTG
This sequence comes from Vibrio sp. 10N.247.311.13, assembly GCF_041467595.1. NCBI lineage: Bacteria > Pseudomonadati > Pseudomonadota > Gammaproteobacteria > Vibrionales > Vibrionaceae > Vibrio > Vibrio sp. 10N.247.311.13. The sequence goes on from NZ_JBFSUX010000023.1 coordinate 22,056, forward strand.
TAACGAATGGAAAACCATAAGTCGCGTTGTCTTCAGAGACTAAAGGAATCGGCGGCATCGAGATGCTTGGGTGTTGTGCGATGTAAGGCTTGCCTTCACGAGTCCAGGCCTGTTGCTCACCAAAGTAAAGCTCACGGTTGTTATCAGTTCTTGGCATCACCACAGGGAATGCTCTGTTCGATATGTTCAGAGCTCGCATACCACGGGTATACCCCGTCGCACCGTAAAAGCTACCATTGTCATTGAAGACATGGAATTTGGTGACGTTGTGGAAGATTTGCTGCAGAGACTCTGTTACATACTGACCAGAATTCATAGATAAAACGGCAGGTTGACGAACATAATCCATAAACTGAGGCGTTTGGCGCAGCTGCTCATCAATGACTGCCGTTAACCCTTGGCTAAACTGACCAACAAACTCATTAGGAAGTTCAAAGTCTGTACCCTCTATTAATCCCCCATTTGGCAGAGTTAGGTTGATCAGTTCATTTATAACGTTAGGGTACTTTGAAAAGGTACCTTGGACTTCTTCAGATATCTCATAATGACTTACATGATCAAGCGCGTAGCGCTCTAGTAATGACTGGATATTCGCTTTCTCAACCACATTATTGGTCACATCAGACAATTTATAAGCAACCTGATTACCCGTAATGGAGCCAAACTCAAACGTATCAATACCAAAAACGATTCTGTCGCCCCACAGGTACTCAAAGACTCCCTCTTCATCCGTCACGCCCGTCGCGTTAGCCGAAAAGAAACTGATCCCAGAAATCGGCGTACCATTAGCGTCTGTAAGCTTACTGCGAGTTAACACCTTACCTTCAACACTTGGCTTATAAGCATAGGTAGACTCTGCGTCTGCAGAAACAAAACCAGCGTTAAGGTTATTGTCCGCATTAGGGTCAACCGCAGGAACAACTGTTGTGTCTACGTGTGAACTAGGAGCCTTACCTACTTCATCTGTAGACTCCTCTTCTTTCGATGAAAAGTACGCATCGACAGCATCTTGATCATCAAGCTGCGAGAACACATCCTCAATATCAAAAGCATCCAGCTCTTTTAGACAGATAGCACTTTCAGTCTCACAAACATCAATTGATTCGAGTACCTTGGTAACGTTGTCTCCATGTAATTCTGTCAACTCAAATGCCGCATGAAGCGCATCATTTGAAATCGTGCTTTCTGTGACTTCGGGGAAAGGAGCCGTGAAATCACCTAAAGTAAGGTGACCCAAGGTACAACTAAAACTCACGCCTTGTTTTACACTGAACGTTCCGTTTTCAAGATGAATGCCGTCACAGTACACATCTCCAGAAACAAACGCCCCGCTCGACAACAGTGAACCGATGTAAGTTGTTGGGGGAATAATGTCAGTCGGCGGAAGAATGTCCGTTGGTGGTACAATATCTGTTGGAGGAGCCGTATCAGGGCCACCACTATAGCTTAGTGAGTCGTGATTACACCCTAAAAGAGCCGTGGATATGATAGCCAACGCAATTAAGTTTTTTTTCATTGAGCGAAGTTAGTCGTAATTTAAAGTGGACCGTTATCTTATAGATTTACTCCACCTCGATGACTATTGTTTTTTGTCTTAACCACAAAAACCATTACTCATAAGCGATTGAATAAGAAAAATAAAATGATAATTGAGACTCTCATTCCAATTACAAAACCTCTCCCTACCTTAAAACGGAAAAACGCCATATCTCGATTGAGATATGGCGTTTCAATTAGCCATTAACATTAAGACCGATAGGGTATATCTGCCAAAAACACGTTCAAAAAAGAACTAAGGCTTAAGCTTTAAAACTCGGTCAATGTCTTCTTCAGAGTGGCGCTCTGGTACTTGCTCCCACTCTTCGCCAAATGAACGGTTAACCACTCGGCCGCGTTGGAAGCCTTCGCGCGCTTCTAGTTGCTTCGCCCAGCGCACAACGTTGGTGTATGACTCAACTTGTAGAAACTCGGCCGCATCGTAAATTTTGCCTAGCACAAGGTTGCCATACCAAGGCCAAATCGCGATATCAGCGATGCTTAACTCGTCACCCGCCACAAATGTGTTATTTGCGAGCTGTTTGTCTAACACATCTAGTTGACGCTTAGCTTCCATTGCGAAGCGGTTAATTGGGTACTCTTGCTTTTCATCCGCGTAAGCGTAGAAGTGGCCGAAACCACCGCCTAGGAATGGTGCCGAGCCTTGTGCCCAGAACAACCAGTTAATGGTTTGCGTTCTTGCTGCCCCTTCTTTTGGTAAGAAGTGACCAAATTTTTCTGCTAGATGCATCAAGATAGATGCCGATTCGAATACATTCACGTCTTCGTCACCAGACTTGTCGACAAGTGCTGGTATTTTGGAGTTTGGATTCACGCCAACAAAGCCAGAAGAGAACTGATCAGCCTCACCGATGTTGATCAAGTACGCATCATATTCAGCTTCTTTAACACCCGCCGCTAACAACTCTTCCAGCAAGATAGTGACTTTTTGACCGTTAGGTGTGCCAAGAGAATACAATTGAAAAGCATGGTCACCAACAGGAAGCTCTTTATCAAAGCGAGCTCCAGATTCAGGACTATTGATGTTTGCCCACTTGTTACCACCAGCAGTATCGTTAACCCAAACTTTTGGCGGAGTGTATTGTTCTGACATGATATTTCCTTATTAATATAGGGTCTCACAAACTGATATTAGGTCACATGCCTGCGGTTAAAACCCCTGAATACGATTTATTTTCAAACTGTTAAGCATGGCTTATTCCAGAAAGACATAACCCGCTTAAGCGTTAATGTGTAGAAGGTAAGTCTGTATTCAAACTTCAATCTAATATCGATAAGTCCACTGCATCATTTAGCAATGATTTTACGAACGACATACCGACAGCTTCAAGAAAGCTGTGATAAAATCGGGATATTACAATTGATAAGGATTTGGCAATGTCTTCTGATTTCACAGGTTCGAGTGCAGCGTATGCTCGCCAAGAGAAAGGCTACCGCGAAAAAGCACTAAAACTGTACCCTTGGGTTTGTGGTAAATGTGCGCGCGAATTTGTTTACTCAAACCTCCGAGAGCTTACCGTTCACCACGTGGATCACGACCATACAAACAACCCTGAAGATGGCAGCAACTGGGAGCTACTGTGCCTGTACTGTCACGATCATGAGCATTCAAAATACACTGACCATGAGCGTTATGGTGTGGATGCAAAAGCGAGTTTAGATGATCATCAGTCAGCGACACACAACCCGTTCGCCGATCTCGCTAAGATGATGAAGAAATAACACACCTTCAGAGTAGTCTTTGGTAGATGGTAACTGCTAGATAATAGATACATAACAAGTAACCCCAGTATGTCACCATACTGGGGTTTCTTTTATCTGCCGTCATAACCAAATAATAGAGTTCAGGTAGGCAGGATCAAAAAAGCCTTCCGAAGAAGGCTTTTTAAGAATCAAATCGAATTATGCTGCCGCTTGCTTGCGAGACTCTTCTACCTTCTTAGCGCGTTGTTTTAGCGTCAATTTATCGCGGTATGCAAACCAAACGTAAGACACAACCACTAAGAAGAACAGGTATGACAATGAGAAAATGAACGGCGATTGAATGATATCGTTCGAGATACCCCAAGAAACACCGATAACAGTCACTGCAATTTTCGCAAAAAAGCCACACATCAATAGCACTAATGCCAACTGTGGGAAACGCGTACTGCGGAATGCAAGCCAGTAGCAACTACCAACTGCTAGAGCCGCAACATAGAAGCCGAATAGGAAAGAGTGAATATGGTCAGCTGCCGCTACACCACCAGAAATTGACATCAATAAAATTAAAAACAGTTTCATAATACTCGCCTCACCATAAGTTGGAAACGCATCCTTTCAAATTTGGAATCTCAGTTTGCATACTATTTTCCCACTTTTTACGGACAACACAACCCCTCCAATCGAACAAAATGTAAGCAAAAGTACTAACAAAAATCACCCTTAACAATTGCTTAACATTCTGTTTTTAATAAAACTCCGTTACTCCTTGTCTCATATGAACAAAGCGCTGTTACGATTTATTTTGTTACACAAATTTAACCTTGGAAATTAATTAAAATTATTTGTAACTCTGTGATATCCGCACGCAATACGCGTCTATTCAAAAACCATCACCTCAAAATCCCTGAAATAATAAGAAGACAGAGCGAAAAAGAACAAAATAGAGAGGTGTTAAAAACATTTCAAAAACCAATGAAAAACAACTTATTAACAAATTGAATTTAATTTACCAAAAATGGAAAAAGAGATTCCAATCACTTTTTAATTGGTTATAATCCGCGCTCTTTTGCGCTATCTGTTGATAAACGCAAACTAATTTTGAAGAAACAATCACAATAACCCGTCTTTAGTTAAGTGGCTCTCCACTAACCGATGACAAAACTGAGAATAAAAATGAGCAAGATTGATAAAGCAACACGTATCCTGCTAGCAGGCTTCTGTATCAACCTTTGTCTTGGCATCCTGTATGCTTGGAGTGTATTTAACAAAGCGCTAGTAACTGAAGCTGGTTGGAGTGCTGCTGAAGCATCTTCACCTTACGCTATTGCAACTATCACATTCTCTGTTTCTCTTCTTGTTGCGGGCATCCTACAAGACCGTATGGGGCCACGTAAGATCCTTATCTTAGGTACAGCGCTTACAGGCCTAGGTATGATTGCTTCTGGTTTCGCTACAACGCCTATGATGCTGAACATCACGTTCGGTATTATAACAGGTGCAGGTATCGGCTTCGGTTACGCATGTCTGTCTCCATCAGCAATGAAGTGGTTCCACTCTTCTAAGAAAGGTATGGTTAACGGTCTTATCGCAGCAGGCTTCGGTCTTGCGGCTATTTACCTAGCACCAGTAACTTCTGCGCTAATCGACAGCATGGGTATCCAAACTAGCTTTATGATTCTTGGTGTTGGTGTACTTGCAATCGCAGTACCTCTAGCAGCAACAATCAACAACCCACCAGCGGATTACACGCCAGCTGAGCCTAAAGTAAAAGCAGGCCAAGCTCCTAAAGCGGTTAAGAAGACTGAAGACCTAACTTGGAAAGTAATGCTGAAGACTCCTCAGTTCTACTCTCTATGGATCATGTACGCATTCGCTGCATCTGTTGGTCTAATGATCATCGGTAACATCACTACAATTGCTAGCGTTCAAGCTAACCTGCCAAACGCAGTTTACCTAGCGTCTATCCTTGCAGTATTCAACTCAGGCGGCCGTGTTGCTGCGGGTATGCTTGCAGATAAAATCGGTGGCGTACGTACTCTACTTCTAGCGTTCATCCTTCAAGGCGCGAACATGGCTCTATTCGCTACGTTCAACTCTGAATTCACGCTAATCATTGGTACGGCTATCGCAGCGGTTGGTTACGGTACGCTTCTAGCAGTATTCCCAACACTAACTGCTGAGTTCTACGGCCTGAAAAACTACGGTACTAACTACGGCGTACTTTACACGGCATGGGGTATCGGCGGCGCTATCGGTGCAGCAGTTGTTGGCTTCTCAATGTCAAACGGCGAAGGTTACGGCCTAGCTTACACAATCTCTGCAGTTATGATGGCAGTGTGTATTGTTCTAGCAATCATCACTAAACCAATCTCTGAAGCTAAAGTTGCTGAACTAAAAGCATCACAAGCTTAATCAACAGAAAAGATTGAATTTGTTACTGAAGAGCTTAACCTTAGGGTTAGGCTCTTTTTGTATCAAGCGACTTCTCCATTGACGACCGAAACCACTCTTCAGCTCTCCCCCACTTATTATCTCGACAACTTCAATCGACTGGTTGAACACGCTCAAACGCTCTACCCCGATCTTCTGAGTGATGATGAATGTCGTTGGTTGTCCGCATACAAACATCTTTCTGTTTCAAGCCAATGCCTAATGGTTCGTTTGCTTTCTCGTAAAGGCCGTTGGTTTCGCAGCGATAAACTCAACTATGTTGAGATCCCAGATCTAAAGACCGTACTGCAAGAGCTAAACAGCTCAGGCTTCATTGGGTTGAGTCATCCCGAAGAACAGCATGACCTCGCCATTAGTGAGGTCGAGATCGGGTTTCACTTGCTCACCAAACCAGAGCTGTTGAGTGTATTCCCCGCCCTTAAGAGCCATAGAAATGCCAAGAAAGACGAGCTGTTGTTACGGCTTGATCAGCAACCTTTTGATCAATTTCAAAACCTCTCTTTCGACTGTATTTACGTCATCGAATCTCAAGTGATTGATGTATTACTGTTGCTGTTCTTTGCCAACACCTATCAAGACTTAAGTCAGTTCGTGTTAAGCGACCTTGGGCTAAACACCTTTGAGAACTACCCATTAAGCAAGCAACGCCGCTTCTTCACCTCTAGGGATCAGCTCAATCAATTAATCCAGATGCGCGATATTCAACGCTTGTATTCAGAAGGTGACCGCAAAGATGGCGAGTTTCTGGAACTGCTTTTAAATGCGATTCCTGAAGAATCAGAACACAGAAGTATTGCCAGAAAACGATCGCGTTTGATCAATGATATTGCTCGCGATCTTGAAAGGCTTAATCTAAACGACCAAGCAATCTTTTGGTTCAGACAATCTACACTTCCTCCGAGCAGAGAACGACTTGCACGCATCTATGATAAGCAAGGTACGCTAGACTTAATGTGTGACATTGTCACGCAAATGAAAGCTACTCCATCGGATGTGTCAGAGTTGGAAATCGCTATTAAGCTTGAAGACCGGCTGCTACGGAAACAGGGGCACAAAGTTTCACGAACCATAAAGCCGAGCTGCAAAGAGTTAAAACTGGAATTAGACCTCAGCCAAACTCGAGTCGAGCTTGCGGTAAAGCAGCATTTTGAGAACCAAGGTTGGGACGTCTACTTTTCAGAAAACAGTTTCCTGTGTGGCTTGTTTGGTTTGGCTTTCTGGGATGTCATTTTCGCAGACGTTGAAGGCGCCTTTATCAATCGTTACCAACATCGACCCTTGGATCTGTACCATTCAGATTTCGTAGACAAGCGAGCCGAACAGATTGAAGCCGTGTTTCAGACGATATCCAAACATGGGCTGAACCATTTTCTTGATACTTACGATGAAAAGCAAGGTATCGCGAACCCCTTTGTTCATTGGAATTATTTTCCTAAGGCACTCATCGAACACGGCATGGCTTCAATTCCAAATGCCTTGGTTGTAGACCTCTTCAAAGTGATATTGAGTGACTTAAAGCTATTTAGAACTGGGATGCCGGATTTGATTGCGTTCAAGGGCGATGAGTTTCATTGGATTGAAGTCAAAGGCCCTGGCGATAAACTGCAAGACAACCAGTGGCGCTGGATCAAAGAGTTTGAGCGATTGTCTGTCCCCTTCTCTGTTTGTTACGTCAATCAATGAGTCTTAGCTCTTAACTCTTAACTCTTAACTGCTAGCTTTTAGCTCTTGGGACTTAAATCTAGCTAAGTCTAAACTCCAATTTCTGATCACAAGCGAGTAACGCGCATCGACAAGTCACTCGCCCCATCAAGATCTTGTCTACAAAATTGTTAGAACATGAGCATTTTCAATCATTTTCGATATAATTATAGAAAATGCCTAATATTTAAATACGTATGAATTTAAAAAAACTCTTCATTTTAGCTTTTGTTAGCGCCTTCTCAGGTTGTGCCGTCTACGCGGGTTTAAACTTCGACGAACTGTTTGGTGAACAACAAGTACGCGATCGCCAAGCACCTATTCTTTCAGCTCAAGCGCAGCACTTCATTGACGAAGTAAAGCCCATCATTGATAACCGATGCGTGGTTTGTCACGCTTGTTATGACGCCCCTTGCCAACTCAAAATGTCTTCAGTGGAAGGTATAGACCGAGGCGCGAGCAAGGCACTCGTTTATCAAGGCACCCGCTTAACGGCATCAGCCCCTACTCGCTTGTTTGAAGATGCTTTAACCACGCAAGAGTGGCGCGATGCGGATTTTCATCCTGTCCTCAATGAGCGTATGCAGAACTCAACGGCTAACCTCGATGCTGGTCTTGTTTCTCGTATGTTGATCCAGAAAGAGAATCACCCTCTGCCCGATCAAACCCAGCTTGAAGGTTTCGACTTTTCAATCGATCGCGACCAACAGTGCCCAACCATTGAAGAATACGCTCAATACGAGAGAGATTACCCAACTTGGGGAATGCCTTATGGGATGCCAAACTTAGACAAAACCGAATACGCGACTTTAATGAGTTGGTTGGAAAATGGCGCGTTAATGAACGACCACATTCCATTGACTGATGCAGAACAAGAGCTCGTTAATGTCTACGAAAGCTTTTTAAACAAGAGCGACAATAAGAGTCAACTTTCAGCACGTTATATCTACGAGCACCTGTTTTTATCTCATGTCTATTTTTCTGATTTAGCTCAACCAACGCGTTTCTTTACTGTTGTTCGCTCTGCAACACCACCAGGTGAAGCGGTACAACGCATCACGACTCGTCGCCCTTATGACGATCCAAAAGTAGACAGTGTTTACTACCGTCTGATTCCAGAACAAGGCACTATCGTCGACAAAACGCACATGCCTTTCGCGCTTAATAAAGAGCGTCTACAAAAGTGGAACACCTGGTTTGTCGACGTAAATTACGAAGTAAAACAACTACCTAGTTACGACATCGATGTTTCAGCTAACCCAATGACTTCGTTTGAAGCACTGCCAGTAAACTCGCGCTTCAACTTCATGTTAGATAACGCGCAAAACACCATCATGGCATATATCAAAGGACCTGTGTGTCGTGGTCAACTTGCCTTGAACGTAATTAACGACCGTTTTTGGGTTTTCTTCATCGACCCAGAGAAAGCCGATGTTCCGGAAATCAACGCCTTCTACGCAAGTCAAAAGAAAAATTTAAAGCTACCTAGCGAACTAAAAAGTAACACCGTACCTGTGACCAACTGGGTAAGATACGCAAAGCAACAAGCGCAATACCTAAACGCGAAATCAGACTTCACTAACCAATGGTTCGAGAGTGGCGTCCACCTAGACACTGGCATCATTTGGGATGGCGATGGCATCAACCCGAATGCTGCTCTCACCGTCTTTAGGCACTTCGATAGCGCCTCTGTTGTACAAGGGTTAGTTGGCACGCAACCTAAGACTGCGTGGATTCTTGATTATGCTCTTCTAGAGCGTATTCATTATCTTCTCGTTGCAGGCTTCGATGTTTACGGCAACTTTGGCCACCAGCTGATTACACGCATGTTCATGGACTTCTTGCGTCTTGAAGGTGAGAGTAACTTCTTAAGCCTTCTTCCTAAAGACGTTCGTCACATTGAACACTCTAGTTGGTACCAGAACCAAAGCGCACAACTGAGTGACTATTTACAGCGAAACATTGCACCTTTTGATCAGCCGACCAGCGTGGTTTACAAAACGGCGGATCCGAAACACGAACTGCTTGATATGATCAAAGATAAGCTCGCACCTGTTCTCGATAATCGCTTTGAGATTGTTGAAACAGGTTTTGGTAGGAAGAATGAAGCACTGCTTAACCAAGTGAATTTGATAAAGGGCGAAGGCCTGCGTCATGTGCCTCAATTAGTGATGATCATGATTGAAGGCGAAAACGGCGAAGAGCAACTGTTCACCATGATTCACAATAACGCGCACAGCAACATTTCTAGCTTGTTTAATGAAGAAGGTAACCGTGATTACGCCAATGATGACCTTACCCTCGTACGAGGCGTTGTCGGTAGCTACCCTGCGGCTTACCTATCATTAACCGAGAGCGAGATTCCTACTCTGGTTAAAACGCTGCAAAACTTAAGCACAGAAGAAGACTACGTGGCGCTGCTGGATAAGTTTGCGGTACGACGCAGTTCTAGCGAGTTCTGGCCATTCAGTGATCGCGTGCATCGTTGGTATCAACAAGACCAACCGATCGAGTTCGGATTGTTGGATTACAACCGCTTCGAGAACCGTTAGTTTTCACTCATAAAGCATAAAAGCAAAAATCCTCTGTCTTGGCAGAGGATTTTTTGTATATGAGAAAGTATCTTAAGTGCTATTGAGAAGCGAGAAGTGCTCTTGAGAAGCGAAAAGCTCTCTATATTGAATCCGATGCTTCCGGTTGGTGTAGCTCATCAAAAAACGCACGCGCGGCGGGGGAAAGGGAATCTACAGGTTGCTTCAACACCACATAAAACTGACTCTTAAGGCTCCACTTCTCGGGCTGAAGCGGAATCAAGGCTTGGTCATAATGGCCACGGTCGATTAAATGAGACGGTAAAAAACTCAGGTGTGTGCCCGCCAAGGTTAAAATTACACCCGACTCGACATGCCAGCCATCAAAAGGCTTTACGGAATCGTACTGCTCAATATTCAGTAATCGGAACATCTCATCTTTGGCATAGCCGCCCATGTTGATACGACAGCCATCCAATGAGAAATCCTTGTCCATGATCTTCTCAGCCAGATCCTTACGCGCATACAGATAACTGTGCTCTTCAAACAGTGGGTATTTATGTTGAAACGCTGATTTTTGATGTGACCCTAGAACCACTATCATCATATCAATCTGGTTCTTTGCTAACTTCTCATTCAACTGGGTGAAATCCCCGACATCAACACTCACCTCAACACTGTTACTGCGTTTGTAAAACGTCTCGATCGCTTTGGGAAGTGGGTTATAAGGCAAAGTGACGGTGTTATCCAAACATCCAATTCGCACATGCCCAGAGAGTTCCGTCTGTACACCTCGTAACTTATAAGCGAAGTCGGTTAAGGTCGATTTTAGTTGGTTCGCATATTTATACACTTGCTCACCTTCATGAGTCAGCTTAAAACCACGTCGACCACGTTGGCATAATGTTAATTCTAAGCTTTTTTCCAAGGCAATAAGCTGATTACTCAGCACTGGTTGACTAATCCCAGTGCTTGCGACCGCCTGATTGATGCCTCCTTGTTCAACAATTTCACAAAAAAGCTCTAATCTACGTAGGTCTCTTTTATCTAACTTATTGTTTGGATTCACTTTGCCACTCACATTTATTTTTTGTTATGTTTACATCTGATTATATTCATTTATTAACAATAAATACATCAGTATGCTTTATTCACACTTATGGAATAACAATGCATGGATGGCACTATGGCGGCAGAAGCTTACGTGAATAAACCCGAAGCAACACACAGCCACAAAAAGATAGATGACTTCGAGTTGGAACCCGTTCCCGAGAAGGCCAAACGATCTTGGTGGGTCATCAGCCTTATTTGGTTGGCAATCGGCATCGACATTTCGGGACTGTTTCTCGGCTCGATTCTAAGCAGCGGTATTGGTTTTGAAGACGCACTGCTTGCCACGTTTATTGGTTCAGGCTTATTGGCGATCATCGCGATGCTGTGTGCCAACATTGGCTTTCAAGCTGGCGTCTCTACCCCGCTGGTGAGCAGCGCGGTATTTGGCCGTAACGGCGGTAAAATTCTTGGCTTCATCAACGGCATCTCATTAGTCGGCTGGTTCGCATTCCAGGCTGATTTCTTCGCTTTCATCATGGTCGATGCACTGGCGAAATACGACATCATAATTTCACACCTCACCGCTCTTATTGGCGGCAGTGTGTTAATGATGATGACGGCTATCTATGGCGTTCGTGCTTTAGGCAAACTCAGTACCTATTCTGTTCCATTGATGGTGACGTTGATTACCATCGGTTTGTTTATGGCTGCTGATTATCAAGGTGGCGCAGCGCCATCGATTGAAGATCCTTTGACGCTTGGCCAAGCCATCTCTTTTGTTATGTCTATCTGGATTCTAGCTGCGGTTGCTGCACCTGATATTGCTCGCTACGCCAAAACACGCCGTGATGCGATTTTAGGAGCGGGTATCGGTTTCCTCGTCGGCAACAGCGCCATCATTCTTATCGCATTGATCTTGACCAAAATGACCGGCACCGACGACCTAGTCGAAGTCTTCTTCACCCTAGGTTTAGGCATGGCGGCTATCATCGTGCTGGTGTTCGCACAATGGACGACCAACAGTAGCAACCTGACCTCTGGCGGCTTATGCATGTCGATGGTTCTACCTAAGATTCCGCGCCCTGTTCTGGTTGTGATCATGACCATCGTCGGCATTGGCATTGCTCAACTCGGCATGGTGAACAAGTTTACCGACTTCTTAATGCTACTCAGCGTAACCATTGCGCCTGCTGCGGGTGTCTACATCGTTCAATATTATGTTTTAGATTCGACAAAAATGAGCTTTGAGAACATCCAACAAGTTCCAGCTTGGATGTTTAAAGGCTTGGCTTCTTGGGCATTTGGTACTGCATTCAGCGCTTGTACTGCACCAGAGTTTTTCAACCTGTTTTCGTTCACCAGCATCTCGGCGTTAGACGGCATTCTTGCCGCTGGTGTGATTTACCTCGCCCTAATGAAGCTTTCTCCTTCAAGTGATAAGGAATAGTAGTTGTGATTATTACTGAACAAATGATTGATGATATCGCGCTGGGTGCGACGGTATTAGGTACTGGCGGCGGCGGTGACCCATACAGCGGTGCCTTGATGGCGAAAGTAGCCATTGCAACGGCAAAGCACCCTGTACGCATGATTCCTTTAGAAGACGTGCAAGACAATTGGATGACAGTGCCCTCTTCAATGATTGGCGCACCAACCGTCGCAGTAGAGAAACTCAATTCGAAAGATCAAATGTTGATTGCTTTCGAAGCGATGGAAAAAGCGCTCGGCACTGAGGTGGCGGCAACGTTTCCTATCGAAGTGGGCGGTTTTAATTCATTGATTCCAATTCTCGTTGCAGCACAAAAGAACATTCCTGTGATCGATTGTGATGCGATGGGACGTGCGTTCCCAGAAGCTCAGATGGTGACCTTCTTTCTTGATGGTCTCCCTTCTGCACCAAACACATTGGCCGATGAGCGTGGCAATGTCGTCACGCTTTATCCGATTGACGGTATTTGGTCTGAAAAGTTTGCGAGACCAATTACCGAACAGATGGGTGGCTCTGCAGCAATGTGCGATTACCCAATGAACGGTAAGAACCTAAAACGCAGCGCACTGCCTGCAACACTGACCCAAGCAATGAAGATTGGTGAAGCGATTAGACTGGCGAACGACAACAATAAAAGTGGCACACAGGCCGTATTAGACATTGTCGGCGGCCATACCATCATCAGTGGCAAGATTGTTGATATTCAACGTGAAACCGATGGTGGTTTTGCAACAGGTGGTGTCGTGATTGAAAAGCTGGCTCAGTTTGAAGATACCGGCGTCGATAACGTGTTTGTGCAGTTCCAAAACGAATTACTTCTCGCGCACAAAGGTACAAGCCGCGCAGACATGAGCCAAGATAACCTGCTGGCATCAACACCGGATCTTATTTCGATCTTGGATCATGAAACGGGTAAGCCAATCACAACCGAACAACTTCGTTACGGGCAGCGCATCGACCTGATCGCTTACCCTTGCGACCCCAAATGGCGCACTGACAAAGGTATTGAAGTCGCGGGCCCGGGTTACTTTGGCTACACCGTCGAGTATCAAACCATTGAACAACTAAAGTCTGCATTGAAGAGGTAGTCGCATGACAAACATTACGCTTGATTACTGCCGTTTGGGCATTGACGTAGGTGGCACCAATACCGACGGTGTGCTGCTCGACGCAGACTTAAATGTGATTGCCAAAGTAAAAACCGCAACCACACATGATGTTTCAACAGGGATCGACAACGCGATTTCTGCGCTATTAAACCAAGCAAACATTGATGGTCAGCAAGTGAAACACGCGATGCTTGGCACGACTCAATGCACCAACGCAATCGTTGAACGAAAAGGCTTAGACAGAGTCGGCATGATTCGCTTAGCGCTTCCCAGTGGTGATAGCGTCCCGCCCCTTTGTGGTTGGAGTGAAGCGTGGCAAAACCTGCTTGGTCAGCACTTCTACCAAGCGCACGGCGGCTATGAATACGACGGCCAGTTAATTGCCGATATTCAAGAGTCTGAGATCCGCGAGCTTTGCCAGAAAATGAAAGGCCAAGTGGATTCCATTGCTATCTGCGGAGTGTTCTCTCCCGTCAATGGCGACCAGGAGCTTCAAGCAGCAGAGTGGATTCAACAAGAACTTCCGGGAGTGAACCTTTCGTTATCCCATAAAGTGGGCAGTTTAGGGCTTTTAGAGCGTGAGAACGCCACTATCCTCAATGCGGCTCTACAAGGTACAGCAAAACGATTCGTTGACGGCTTTTGCAGTGCACTCATCAATCATGAAATCCACACCACGCCTTATTTCGGTCAGAACGACGGAACACTGATGTCACAGCAGTTCGCATTGATGTACCCGATTCTTACCGTGGCTTGTGGGCCAACAAACTCGATTCGTGGAGCGAGTCACTTAACTAAGTTAAAAGACGCGATTGTGGTCGATGTGGGCGGCACTACGTCTGATATCGGCGTACTGACTCACGGCTACCCAAGAGAATCGAGCTTAGCAGTAGAAATCGGTGAAGTGAGAACCAACTTCCGTATGCCTGATATTTTGGCGTTAGCCATTGGTGGTGGTACCAAGGTTCGCTTTGAACAGCAGCGTATAGAGCTAGGCCCAGAAAGTGTTGGCCATACCTTGACGCAAACGGCGCGTAGCTTTGGTGGTGATGAACTTACGCTCACCGATATTGCACTCAAAACAGGACAAATGCAGTGGCAGGCAGAACATCAACTGAGTGATGAGATTGGTGTTTCAGCCGAACAAGCAAGCAAGATTTATCAACAAATGGTCACGGATGTTGAAGAAGGCATCGATAAGATGAAGACCTCTGCGGCGAGTGTACCCGTAATCATGGTTGGTGGTGGTAGTGCCCTATTCCCAGATCATTTTGAAGGTGTGAGCCAAGTGGTTCGTCCTGAGCACTTTGAAGTGGCTAATGCGATTGGTGTTGCGTTGGGTGAAATATCAGGTCAATTCGATAAGATCGTACCGATTGACCCAGCATCACGTGAAGAGACCTTAAAGGGCTTGGAAGCGCAATCAAAGCAACTGGCGATTGAAGCTGGCGCATGCAGCGATAATGTCGCGATCATTGAACGCAGCGAGATTCCATTAAGCTACCTACAAGGCAATATGGTTCACGTTAAGATCAAAGCTGCTGGACATATCAAGATGGCTTAGAGCCGTTCCTTGAAAGCCTTACTTAGATTCTTATTCGACAATAAAAAAGCAGGTCACTTCTTCATATTAAAACGGAGAAATAGCCTGCTTTTTGTTTTCTGTTCTTATTTTGGGGCTTTCCGCCCAATAGCCACTCTATAGTTGCTCTCGGAGCGCTGCTAACGAGTCTTTCACCAATTCAGGTAATGAGTCTGCATTATCGCGATATTGAAGTAATGGATCCTCGCTCGCTTCAATGCTCTGGCATAAAGCAAACAGTGCAGATAATCCTAGGCTGCCGGCAGACCCTTTCAGTTTATGAGCTAAAGACTTAATTTCACGAGCGTTGTCAGCGGCACTTGCCACAATCAGTTCATCGAGAGTGACTTGGCTGCTTTGGTCAAACAACCCAACAATCTGCACTATTTTTTCTCGACCGAGAATGGCCAAGTCGTCTTTGATAATCTTAGGGTTAATCATCTGCACAATCGGTTCTCCTTGATTATGTTCCGCGTCTTGGTTTGCTCGTTGTGTCGAGCTTGCAAATGCCAATGCTGATAAGTCTAGCTCGGTTTCCTGAGGTTTAGAGTTTAGCTGACAGCAAACAGCATCTGACGGATCCGGCTGAGGCAGCAACAGCGTGTGACCGTCCAACTGCTCAACAATCAATTCCGATAATGCTTCCTTCTCTAACGGCTTAGGTAAGAATCCATCAAAGCCAGACGACAAATAGCTTTCCACTTCTTCGTTAAACACATGAGCCGATACTGCGATCATTGGGGGTACTTTTCGAATTACGTCTTCTTCACTTTTATGCTGAAGCGCATCGTCTTTGAGTTGTTGAATTAACTCGACGCCATCGCAGTCGGGTAAGTTAATGTCCACCAGCGCAATATCGAACTCTTGCTCACTGAATATGGCTCTCGCTTCTTGTCCGGTTGTCGCAATCACAACCTCGTGCCCCAAGTTATGCAAGAAGCCTTCAGCAACGATGCAGTTTACGGGGTTATCTTCAATCAGAAGTACTTTAGCTCGAATACACGCTTCAATGACCGGTACTTTCGTTTCTATCTTCTCACCGGCTTCAAGTGGCAGTGAGAACCAAAACTGGCTACCCTCGCCTTCTTCAGAATGAACGCCAATATCCCCGTTCATTGCCAACATGATGCTTTTACTGATCGCTAATCCAAGCCCTGTGCCGCCGGTTTTGTTGCGACCGCTATCGGTTTGGGTAAAGGCATCAAACAGACAAGCTTGTTCGCTAGCATCAATACCGACACCTGTATCTGACACTTCAAACATCACTCGATTTTCATCTTCGATATCTAAGCTGATAAAGATATCGACCGAGCCACTTTCCGTAAACTTAATCGCGTTACCGACCAAATTATTCAAGATTTGGCTGATTCGCGTTACGTCACCACGCCAATAGCGTTGCACATCACTTTCAATATGGAAATCAAAGTTCAGCTTCTTCTCAGCGGCACGCCCTTCCATCAATTGGTAGGTATCTTGAACCATCTGATGAAGATCAAACGAAGCAGTGCGGATTTCTAAATGCCCTGCTTCAATCTTTGAGTAATCCAACACGTCATTCAAAATCGCGAGTAGGTTCTTACCGCTGCGGTTAATGATGTCTGCATAGCCGGATTGCAGCGGGTCTAACCCGGTATCTTTGAGCAATCTTGCAGTACCTAATACACCGTTCATCGGCGTTCGTATTTCATGACTCATCGTCGCAAGGAAAGCGGATTTTGCGCGGCTTGCTTGTTCTGCGGCGTTACGAGCCTTAGCGTGGTTCCCTACCTCGATGTTCAGCTTCTCATTGGTCTTTTGCAGCTGGTAGGTTCGGTCTGTGACCAACTCTTCTAAGTGTTCTTTGTGCTCTTCAAGTTCGCGTTTCGCCTTTGCTTCACCCACCGCAACCACTTGTAGCGCCTGCGCGGTGTTTCTGGCAGTGATGATCGCCTCGCCCATATGAGCCAGCTCATCATTACCCTTTACCGAGATATCAATATTCAGGCGACCTTGTGCGATAGACATCAAGGCCGATGAGTATTCAGTAAGACGTTTAACAACCGAGATATACACCACTCGCCACACGATAAATGCAACGATAACCAAACCAATAACCGAAATCACAGACAGTGACCATTGAGCCAAATTCAACGTGCTGGTCAGCTCATCAACCGCTTTTTTGGTACTGCGGTTTGAATCATCAACCAGTTGGTTAACCGTTGTATTCAGCTGAGAGAACAGCTCCAACGTATTTTGCATCAGAAACTCTGACTTTTTGGTGTTCTCATATTGTTCTAATGAAATATCGAACACGACTTGGCGTTTTCTGAGCTCTTCTAGAAGCTGAGACATCTGCGCTGAACGAGTAGGATCTTCGACCGCTTTAACGCGGCGCGCCATGATTCTTAGGTTGGATTCAAATTCTGATTGGATTTGATGAATACGCTCTACGTTGGTAACGGTTTGCGTTTCTTCAATTTGGTTAAGCATTTTGAACGCCAGCAAATGCAATTCGTGTAGGCGCTCAGACAAATCAAGGTCAACCTCTACAAGCGCATCTAAGGCTTGGTAGGCTTTATCCGTTTCTTTGGTTTCTAGCAGGTCATAGATATGCGTGACGTTAGCAACCGCAATGGTAGCCGTGTTCAAAACTTGGGTTCGCGTCAACTGCTCTAGCTCTTCGGCCAATAGGCGCATCTCTTCGACACGAGACGACAACTCTTTGCTTAACCAAAGCTTACGCTCAACCGACACACCCAACTCAGCCAGTGTGTTAATAACGCTTTGAACATTGTTTTCGAGTTTATTGAGGAGCTGAGAATCGAAACTGTCGACACCAAGCTCTTTGATATGTTGAAGAAGCGACTCAAGTTGGTCAAACAGTACGGTGCCAGCCTCTTTTCTTTCGGCCTCGTTTCTCGCATTAGAAAGTGTTTGTACTGACGAAATAATACGGTTACTCAACTCAGAAACCTGACGAGCTTCGATCATGGCAGGAAGCGCCGAATCAACGACGTTTCTTTCCGTTTTTGCTACAAAGCTAAAACCAGAAACACCGATCAATGCAGACAATAGAACCAACAGTGCCATCACTAAGAATGAGGCCAGCAGCTTGCGTCCAATACTCGCTGAAGCTAACAACATAAACTCTAAACCTTAAAACGTTCTTCTTTACCCATGCAGAATACGCTATATTTTGCAGTGTTTCTTATCTAAAACCAATAAAACGGCAATTCATGCTATCTAGACCTTTCGCTTCAATAATTCTTCTCTCACTACTGGCCTCAGTGACCACTGTCGCAGGGGCTAGCGAGCCTTTGAGCCCAATAAAACCAGCCGAAGCCACATCACACAAAGAGAAAATTTGTGCCATTTATCCGCACCTCAAAGACTCTTATTGGTTGTCGGTAAACTATGGAATGATCTCTGAAGCAGAAAAGCAGCAAGTTGAGCTAAGAGTATTGGAAGCTGGCGGTTACCCCAACGTGGCCAAACAAGCCTCGCAACTGGTGCTTTGCACACAATGGGGAGCCGATGCGATTATTTTAGGCACAGTTTCACCCGATGCATACCATGACAACCTTACTGATTGGGTTGGCTCGACGCCTGTATTTGCTACGGTAAATGAGTTAACCGTCAATGAAGAACAACAGAAGGTATTAAAAGGTACGGTCGGTGTCGATTGGTACCAAATGGGATACCAAGTCGGAGATTTTTTGTCGAAACGACACCCGAAAGGATCAGGCGAAACACCTATCGCCCTGTTACTTGGCCCACAAGCGAGTGGCGGCACTAAGCCTGTAGCACTGGGGTTTTATGATGCGATCAAGTCGAGTGATATCAAAATTGCGATCAGCTATTGGGCAGATAACGATAAAGAACTTCAAAGAAATCTAGTACAGCAGGTGATAGAAGAACCTGATATCCAATATATAGTCGGAAGTGCCGT
The DNA here is from genome assembly GCF_041467595.1 of Vibrio sp. 10N.247.311.13. Lineage (NCBI taxonomy): Bacteria > Pseudomonadati > Pseudomonadota > Gammaproteobacteria > Vibrionales > Vibrionaceae > Vibrio > Vibrio sp. 10N.247.311.13. Next base: position 41,161 of record NZ_JBFSUX010000023.1, read on the forward strand.
CGCGATTGAAGCAGCGATCAGTGAGCTACGAGCGGCCGATAAAACCGAAGATATTGGGTTAATCTCAAGTTACCTAAGTCACGGAACCTACCGTGGTTTACTCCGTAACAAGGTACTTTTTGCGCCAACAGATAAAATGGTTGAGCAAGGTCGCTTGTCGGTAAAACAAGCCACGAGTTACTTACGCGGTCAACCTTACGAGCAACACAGCGCACCGATTATCGAAGCGCTGACACCTGCAACTCTCAAAGATCAAATTATCGCCGACTCATTGTCACCTTCTGAGTTTCGTCCGGTATTCAGTGTGAATCCTTAGTGCTATATTGGCTGAAGAACTCAAAACAATAAAAACGAAACAACAATTTAGGGAACATTCATGCAAAAAACGACGCGCACTATGCCAACACATAAGCATATCGCTTTGGTCGCTCATGACCACTTCAAACCTGAGCTACTAAGATGGGTCAAAGAGAACAAAGAAAAACTACAAAAGCACTTCCTTTACGCAACGGGCACGACTGGTTCTCTACTCAGTAAAGAGACAGGCTTAGCAATCAAGAGCATGATCAGCGGCCCAATGGGCGGCGACCAACAACTTGGCGCGCTTATCTCTGAAGGCAAAATCGATATGCTGATTTTCTTCTGGGATCCGCTTAATGCTGTACCACACGACCCAGACGTAAAAGCACTGCTTCGTATCGCAAGTGTTTGGAACATTCCTGTGGCAACTAACCGCGCTACCGCTAACTTCCTGTTTAACTCTTCATTGCTTGAAGAAGAAGTAATCATCGAAATCCCAGACTACGAAGCGTATCTAGCAGAGCGCACGTAATCGCACGTTAAATGTGATCTCTACTGAACAGACTAAAAAGCCTGCATTTTATCGCAGGCTTTTTTATGTCTCGTTTCAGACATTAAACAGTTCAATCATAAACAGTGTAGTGAGTCTCTACTTATCACTCCACACTGCCATCTCGTTGCCACTTGGCTCTCTGAAATGGAAACGTCTGCCACCGGGAAAGCTAAAGATCTCACGGTTTATCTGACCACCAGCATCAATCACATCGCGCTCAGTTTGCTCAAGATCTTGGCTATAGAAAACCATCAGTGCCGCGCCATTATCCGTATTCGACGCCAGATCCGCCAAATAGAAGCCGCCCATTAAGCCTTTGCCTTCAAAAGCAGAATACTCAGGGCCATAGTCTTCAAAGCTCCAACCAAACACTTGGCTGAAAAACGCCTTAGTTGCTGAGATGTCTTTCGCAGCAAATTCAATGTAGTTAATAGAGCCGTGTTCCATAGCAAATTCCTTATGCTTTATGCGTCTGACTTGTGATATTAGGGCAGGGATTGAAGATCTAATCTTAGACAATCAAGTCAAGTAACATCACTTTTTACGAACAACTGGGTAATCAGAACCATGCAGCTCCTGCACAAAGCCAGAGCCGTCGCCACTGTGCGTGATCCATACTTTCTCTTTTGCCCGCGTCATTGCTACATAGAATAAACGACGCTCTTCAGCATAAGGGAACGCGTCTGATGATTCAGTCAATGCGCCATCAATATGCAGCTGTTTCTTCTTGGTCGGGAACTGTCCTTCGTCAACACAAAGAATAATGACAAAGTCCGCCTCTTTACCTTTACTGCCGTGGCAAGTCATGAACTTGATATCAATGGAAGTGAAGATCTTCTTCCAGTCTTCCAACAACTCTGGCTTGTGGTAATGATTACGTCCAAGTAGCAGCACCGATTTATTGGTTTTGCCTTTGGATTGACGGTTCAGTTGATCAAGAATCTTCTCAACTTCTTTACTTGGCGCACTGTACACCGCCTTCTGCTTCTGTTGCTTGAAGCTGTTCAGTTCTTTCGGAATCTGAATTGGGTTTTCTTGTACAAAGCGATTAGCCACCGCACCTAACTGATTGTTAAAGCGGTAAGTCGTATCTAGGTGATGAATGGTCGAGCTTTCAAAACGATCCTTAAAGCCCGTGGTCAAATCCACATCCGCACCTGCAAACTGGTAAATCGACTGCCAGTCATCGCCTACTGCAAAAATAGAGGCTTGATGCTCGGCTTTAGACTGATTACACAGTGCTTCAACCAAGGCAAGACGATCAGGTGAGATATCTTGGTATTCATCGATCATGATGAACTTCCAAGGTGAGATAAACTTGCCCTTCTCGACATACTGAGTCGCTCGGCTGATCATGATTGAGAAGTCGATATGATTCTGTTCTTTCAGCTCCTTTTGCCACGCGGTTACACATGGCCAACACAGTGAAAGCTCGCTGTTGAGGCGCGTATAGTCTCGGTGATCAATCAGCTGTTGCTGTACTTCTTTTTTGGTTAAACCCGACGCATTCAACTGTTCTAGCTGCTTTTCAAGCCAACCGATCAATTTGAGGTTTGAAACGTGGCTACCAAGCTCATCGTCACCGGTTAAATAAGCGATTGGCCATTTAGACAAATGCTTTTGCCAACGTTTAAAGTTGGTCGGTGTCATCCAGTGCTTCTTCAACCAATCAATGCACCATGCTTGGCGTTGGTTGTCATCGAGCGCTAAAGGAGAAATAACCACACGTTCGGGTTCAACTTGATTCAGTATCTTTAAACCCAACTGGTGGAAAGTGCTGACTTGCACCTTCTCTGCTGATAAACCAATTTTGCTGTCGAGACGTTGCTTCATCTCTTCTGCCGCTTCACGACCAAAAGCGAGCAATAGCAACTCTTCAGCTTGAGCTTGATGGCTTTGCAGTAAATACGCGACGCGAGCCGTTAGAACACTGGTTTTACCCGAGCCTGCACCCGCTAAAATAAGGTTGTGATCATCATTCATCAACACCGCATATTGCTGCGATAAGTTCAGTGGTGACGACTCACATTGCGCAAACAACACTTCCCAGTTTTTTCGCTCGGTCTCTAGCCATTGCTGGTTTCTTTCAGCTTGCTTGATTTCCGTTTCAGATAACCATGGCTGCATTCTTGCGATGCGGTTTGGCATGCGTTGTGCGGCCTCTTCTAGCGTCATTGTCATACTCTCTAAGCCTGAGTTGACCATATCAACCCAAGTGTTGACCTTAGAATGCGGTAGAAAGGCTGGTAATTGCTCAAGACGTGTTAATTCAGCTTCCCACTGAGGTACGTGTTCAGCCAATTGTTCACATTGAGTGTCGTGCCACTTCTGATAAGCACTAACTGACGCGCGTGCAAATTGACGGCATTGATCCCAAGGTAAGCCTTGTACTAACCAACTGCACTGTGTTCCATCTTGTTGATTAGCAAAAAATTGTAGCGATCCCCAGAACAATCCGCGCTTTATCGCGATCTTGCCACTCCAAATAGTAAATGGGATACGCTCTTCACTGCCTACTGAAGATAACAGCAAGCGTGGACCATCAAGTTCAACCTGATGATATTCATTTTGAATAAAAAACTGTGCAGTCTTGTTAGCGCTTAGCTGCATTGGAGTGTGCTCTTAATTGGGAATATTGAATTTATATCATGATGCAATGAGAATTAATAATATCTCATATCTTATCGACGCTTTCATGACCACCTACGGGCAATTATGGATAAGTATCAAATTCTTGTGCTTGATTTCTGTTAGGATTATGGTTTTTAGTGTGTCAAGTGAGCGACTGTGGACTTTTCAGCCAAATTACGCCTCTATTGGGCGAATAAAACCATAAATTACAGCGTATTAATTCTCATCACTCTGCTCGGCGTGGTGGTGCCTGCTTGGTATTATGGACAAAACACACTGATCACGCCTTTGATCTTAGGCGTTATTGCTGCGGCTCTTGCGGAAAGTGATGACAGCTTTACCGGGCGCTTGAAAGCACTCACGCTGACCTTTATCTGTTTCGCCGTTGCGGCTTTCTCTATTGAGCTTCTCTTCGATACGCCTTGGCTGTTCGCGATCGGGCTTTTTGTTTCAACCTTCTCTTTTATCATTCTCGGGGCAATTGGCCCTAAATACGCGAGTATCGCGTTTGGTTCTCTCTTGGTTGCCATCTATACCATGCTTGGTGCACACGAGAGCACCAACCTTTGGTTTCAACCGCTTCTACTGTTAACTGGCGCCGCTTGGTACTACTTCATGTCGATGATTTGGCAGATAGTGTGGCCAATGCAACCCGTGCAGCAAAACTTAGCCACGGTATTCGATCAAATCGGTAACTACATCGATTCAAAAGCGGAACTCTTCTACCCCGTTTCTGACTTGATTCCCCAGCCACACCGAATCATTGAAGCCAAACTCAACGCGAGTACCGTTAACGCACTCAACATGTGTAAAGCGACGCTGCTTAATCGCTCTAAGCGCGGACACATTGACGGCCCTAGTGACCGATTTCTTAACACCTATTTCATCGCACAAGACATTCATGAACGCGTGAGCTCTACCCACTACCGCTATCAAGAGCTGGCAAAACACTTTGAACGCTCTGACGTGTTGTTTCGATTTAAGTATCTACTGGAAGCGCAGGCAACAGCGTGTAAAGAAGTGGCGAGCTCGTTGAAAGTTGGCGCTGAATACCAGCATGGTGACAAGTCTGTATTAGCACTCGATGAGTTGATGTCTTCGCTTAATCATCTGCACCAACAGAACAACCCAGAGTGGAAATCACTGCTGAACCAGTTGGATTACTTATTCAATAACCTAGCAACCGTTGAAAAACAGCTCTCAAATATCAGCAACCCAGATGCAGAGAAGATTGAAGAAGGTGTATTGAACGATACCAACCCTCATACTTTGACGGCAATGTGGCACAAGATCAAAGCTAACTTGCACACCGATTCTATGCTATTCCGCCACGCGATTCGCATGGCGATCACTTTGACGCTGGGCTACGGGATTATCCAGGGTTTTGATATCGAACGAGGTTATTGGATTCTACTGACGACACTGTTTGTGTGTCAGCCAAACTACAGTGCAACCCGTCAAAAACTGACGGCGCGTGTCATTGGCACGGTCGCAGGCTTATTGATCGGAGTACCGTTACTGACTTTCTTCCCGTCGCAAGAGAGCCAATTAGTGTTCATTGTGATCAGTGGCGTGATGTTCTTTGCGTTTCGAATCAATAACTACGGGTTTGCGACCGGCTTTATCACACTGCTTGTGCTCTTCTGCTTTAACCAATTAGGTGAAGGCTACGCGGTAGTATTGCCAAGGTTAGCGGATACCTTTATTGGTTGTGCTCTCGCCGTGCTTGCTGTCATTTATGTGTTACCTGATTGGCAGTCGAAGCGACTGCACAAAGTGATGGCGAATGCGCTCGATTCCAATAAGAACTATCTCGCTCAGATCATCGGCCAATACCGTGTCGGTAAGAAAGATAGCCTAAACTATCGTATCGCTCGACGTAGTGCGCATAATAATGATGCAAACCTGACTGCCGCGATCAGTAGCATGTTGGTTGAACCGGGTAAGTACCGCACCTCTGAAGATGAGAGCTTCCGATTCTTAACACTCAATCATGCTCTACTTAGCTATATCTCGGCTCTGGGTGCTCACAGAACGCGTATTGATGATGAAGCGACACACAAACTGGTGCTAGATGCGCACAGAGTAATCCACCAGCATCTCGACGCTCTAAATGATCAACTCTATTCTCATAAAGAGCATTGTGAAGTGAAAAACGCTTATGACCCGGAGCTGGATAAACGTTTGAGTGAATGGCGAGAAGAAGATGAGAATTCTGTCAAAATGGTTCTACAACAGCTCCATTTGATCTATCGAATGCTTCCAGAACTGCATACCTTAGCGACCAAGTTTGCAGTTAAGGTTAAGATCGACAAGTCGTTTGAAACAGAAGCTTCTTGAGCAACAAACAAAATACCGTAAAAACAAAAAGATAACGCCAATTGCTTATCTTTTGATCATCACAAATATTTATACATTGCTTTACCCATACCCCTAATTGGGTAGAGAAATTACTTACCTACCCTTGTGCCACAAGGGTTGAAGGCGTTTTTACATTGTAGGAATTTTCTGACTTTGATTGACCAAGCCTTAACTTTTCCTAACATTTCTCGGACAAAAAACGACCACAGGAATTTATAGTTGTCTTAGTTTCAAGAAACTTCAAACATCATTTAAAATTCACTTAATCTTGTTTGATTTCCTGAATCAGTAGACTATGCTCTAAAGAGCATATTGATTTGAACAAAGGTCACACTATGAATACACAGCAATTTGAAGCATTTAAGCAGCAAATACAGCTTCTTAGCCCACAACAATTAAAAGCACTTCAGGGTGAGATCGACGGCAACCTTGAAACAGAGAAGCCTTCTTTGCTTACTGATGAAGAATTAAACGCGCTAAATGACCTGTTCAGTTAATAGACAGACATCACTATTTTAGCTTAAGTTCACATTTTCACCGTAAATTTCATCTGTTCACCATTGCGCTCAAAATATCGTCCGCCTAGACTCATTTCATACGTCAATAAAAGGTTCTGATATGTCGATATCTGGTATTCAATCTGGTTACGCCATTATTCAGCAATCCACCAACATGGCTGAAGAAGCCGCAATCGAGCTCAACCAAGCCTCCAAACACGCTCTAGAATCCGACGACACTTTCGAAGCTAGCGATCTCAGCTTTAATCAAATAGAGCCTGAACAAGCCATTTCCTTTAAAGACAAAGAACCTGAACCTGCTTCATCTTCAACCGATTCCTTGATTAAACTGACACAAAGCGCAAGTTATAACCGCGTTGGTGCAAGTGTGGTTGATCGTCAAAACGAAGCCATCGGTAGCCTTCTCGACATTCATATCTAAATTTCGCTCAAATACAGCCTATATTTCGCGAAACTTCGCTGCTTTTTGCTTCAACAACCACACAAACTGTAACTCATTATATCAGGCGCTTGTTTCTGGTTTATTACTCGGTAGAATCAGCGCAAACCAATTTGCTGCACAAACTTTACTTCATACTATTTATGCCAAAACTAAATCTGCATCGCCGTGACTATGTTTCTATTTTAGGAGGCGACATCTCCGCAGACGCATTAGAAAAAAAGCTTCAGCCTCATTTTGAAAAGCCAGTAAATAAGCTGACTCCTAGCCCCTATCTGACAGAAAAAAATCTAGCACGTCGCTGGACAGCTCTCGACAATTCAGATTCTCAACAAGAGCTCCTCGACCCTCATACACAAAATCAGATCCAAGCTTATGAGAAAAACATTGAGCACTTTATTGGCACCGTTAAAGTCCCTGTGGGAATATCTGGCCCTTTAAGAGTCAATGGCCTATTTGCTACGGGCGATTACCTCGTACCACTCGCGACCACAGAAGCTGCGCTTGTCGCGTCTTATAACCGTGGTTCTAAGCTGATTACGGCTTGTGGTGGCGCAAGTGCTATGTTGCTCAATGAAGGCGTAACACGTACTCCTGGCTTTGCATTTCAAGGATTAGTTGAAGCCGGACAGTTTGTGGCTTGGGCTGTGACTCAGTATGACCAGTTCAAGATCTTGGCAGAATCAACAACATCACACGGCAAGCTGACCGACATTAATATCAACATCGAAGGTAACCATGTTTACTTGGTGTTCGAATTTCTAACCGGAGACGCTTCTGGTCAGAATATGGTGACCATCGCAACCAATGCCGTGTTTGAGTACATCATCGAAAATACGCCAGTTAAGCCTGACCATGCTTTCCTTGATGGCAACTTGTCAGGCGATAAGAAAGCCAATACCCAAACCTTGCGCAGCGTTCGTGGCAAAAAGGTAACTGCTGAGGTTAATATCCCTGCAGAGCTTGTCGCGAAGTACCTACACACGACACCAGAGAAGATGGTCCAGTTTGGCCAAATGACCACAGTCGGTGGCGCTTTGAGCGGCACTATCGGTATCAACGCCCATTATGCGAATGCACTGGCGGCACTTTACATCGCTTGTGGCCAAGACGCGGCCTGTGTCGCCGAGTCAGCGATTGGTATGACGCGTATGGAACTCAACAAAGAAGGCGGTTTATACGCTAGCGTGACACTGCCTAACCTAATGGTGGGGACTGTCGGCGGTGGTACTGGCTTGCCAAGTCAAAAAGCCTGTTTAGATTTACTTGGGCTGCATGGTAACGGTAAATCACAAGCCCTAGCTGAAGTTTGTGCTGCACTGTGTTTAGCGGGTGAACTATCGATTGTGGGCGCATTTTGCGCAGGCCACTTTTCACGAGCGCACCATAAGCTAGCTCGTAAATAACCTTTATCCAATTTGGCTTGTTCGATTTTGTCGTTCATGCAAAATCACAAGCCAATCTGAATGCGTGAGTCATAAATGGATTACTTACACTTATCTAGGGTGAGCCTTAAGCACCTCACTGCGCTTCATATTATGCTGAACACCCACAGCGTCACTCAGACCTCAGAGCAACTCTGTGTCAGCCCTTCGAGTGTAAGCAAAACCCTGTCTCAGTTGCGTGACATCCTGAATGATGAGCTTTTCTATCGAGATGGTACCAAGCTTATCCCGACTCCCTTTGCTCTGAAGATAGCGCCCACTGTTCACGCAATTCTTTCAAGCATGAATGGACTGCTTCATCAAAAGAGTTTTACCCCTCAAGAGTACCAAGGCAGTTTTTCACTTTCGATGCGTGAAAGTACTTTCGAAGTATTTGCCTCAAAGATCAGTAAAATTACCACTGAACTGGCGCCAAGCGCGAAGCTCAACATCTATTCGAAACAACAGCTCGGCTTCGATGCTTTACTCAGTGGCAAGGTCAATTTGATCTTGTTGCCTCATGATATATCTCAGCCGCCGACCGATAACAAAGAGCTGGTTTGGGAAACAATTCTTCCAGATGAAATGGTTTGTTTGATGGGTGCTCACCACCCGCTCGCACAGCAAGAGCTGACGGTAGAGGGTTACCTAAACTACAAGCACATTGGCATCTTAGATAATGAACTGTCACAGCCTTACTTTGAACAAAGCTTAGTGCAACGCCATAAGCCAAGAGAGATGGCTATTTCGGTCGCGGACTTCGGCGCTGCGGCTGTGTTGTGTCACCACACACCTTTCCTGTTCACTTGCTCTAAACAGTGGGCTGAGCATGCTAAACAAGCTCAGGGCTTAGTGAGCAAGCCCTTGCCTTTTGATTACGGTAAGGTGGCGTACAGCTTGGTGTGGAATAAACCCAACATGAATGATCAAGCGATCAAATGGTTGTGTGACCTGTTTTTAGAAGCTTAATATTTTTAGAGACTTAATATCTTTAGAAAGTTAACGTTCTTAGAAGCCTGATTGACCGCCTAAGAAATCTAAAGACTAGGTATAAACCTCAGGAGTTTGCATCGGTCTTTGAACTATGGTGTAGAGCTTATCGTGAAAGCTCTGCATCTGTTTTTCGGTGCATTTCGGCCAATCTAACGCGTCGCCAATGACACCATGATGCTGAAACGCATTGAGTCGAATTCGAACATCACTTGGTAGAGTCTTTAAGTAACGCCCCACTTGTTCAATTTCGTCCTCAAGATCGCTTTTATTTGGGATATGTAGCAACCTAACTTCGTGCAGTTTTCCTTTATCTGCTAAGTAGTTAATGGTTTCAAACACCCTATGATTACCTCTACCCACTAACCATTGATGTGTTTCCGATTGCCATGATTTTAGGTCAATCATCGCGCCATCAAGATAAGGCAACACCTTGTCCCACCCTTGAAGTGACAGCGAACCATTACTATCAATAAAACACGTGAGATGCGCTAACTGTGGATCACGTTTAATCGCTTGAAACAGCTCTATGATAAACGGCAACTGCATGGTCGCTTCACCGCCAGAAACGGTAATGCCACTCAAGAAAAACTGATTATGCCTGACAAGCTCCAGAACCTCTGAGACCGTCATTGTGGTAATTTTCGGGCTCGACTTATGGTCGCAGATATCAATGCACTTATCGCAGTTGGTGCAAGCTGCTGGGTCCCACTTCACTTTGCCATCAACCATGCTTAAAGCACGGCTTGGACAGCCGCTAATGCATTCTCCGCAATGGTTACAGTGATTAATAGTGTGTGGGTTATGGCAGGTTATACAATCGAAATTGCACCCTTGTAGAAACAGCACTAGGCGATTTCCCGGTCCATCAACACAAGAAAAGGTCAGCACACGGCTGACCTTCGCTTGTTTTTCTGTCTTATTATTTTTAACCCTAGCCATTTGAGTTGTTAGATCAGAAATTTTCATAATTCACATTGTTCGTATTCGAAACGCACCATACACATAACGCACGCACGTTAAAGCTATTCGTATGTCGGCGACATCTCTAAACTCGCCACGCGTGGTTTACGCTCTAATATGCCCGTGTTCTTCGCAGCTTCGGCACCTAAAAAGGTGGTATTGGTGCGTGAGCCTTGCTCGTCATATTTGGCAATGTCAGATAACTTAATCATGTAACCCGTGACACGAACCAAATCATTTGATGCAACGTTAGCCGTGAACTCTCGGTAACCCGCTTGAATCGCGCCTTTACACAGGTTAAACATCGCTTCAGGGTTAGATTTCACTGTTTCGTCGATGGTCAGAATGTCACTGATGCCCGAGGTGTAGAACTTATGGTGACCCGCGGTTGCACGAACGTAAGAGACAGGATCCGGTTCGGTACCATAAGGAATACGGACACCCGGCGTCACATCTTCATCTAAGCTAATACCGCCTTGAGCATGCAGCAGAGCTTTACCTTCTAATCCATATTTCACTTCAGAGCGTTCAACGATCTCAGCCAGTTTTTCGGAGATACGGTGACCAAGCTGATTCGCCAGTTCATCGTGACCATAACGCCCTGCTTGACCTTCTTTCTCCAACAAGATGTTGACTGCTTCCGCCATGCCGTAAATACCAAACATTGGCGCAAAGCGATCCTCTTCGATCAAACCTTCTTTGGTTAAGAAGCCTTCGAAGAAGTTAGACTCTTCATGCAAGAAGCGGCTTCGAACGTTCATCAACTCAACCATGATGCCACTGTAGTTCGGCAATACTTGTTGTAAGAAATCAGCACTGTCCTCAGACTTCAACGCCACTTGCTTAAGGTTCATACGCACCAAGGTGTTTGAACCACCCGCTAACGGCAGAGAGTTGTAGCAGCTCACAATACCAAAACGCTTATCGCCGTAAGCCTCGGCATGCGCTGGATAGTTTGCAATATGTGGTTTACTGCATTCACAGATGTTGCTCGCCGCATGACGAAGTAGATCATCAGGTGTCACGGCTGGGTCGTACATAAAGGTTAAGTTTGGCGCGATCTGCTTCAATTCAGCGTCTACACGTAAAATCGTACGGCAGATAATGTTGTCTGTCGGGCCGATATTCACATGCATAAAGGCGTCTGGCAGTGTGCGATCCAACATGATCCAGAACAGCTTAATCTTTTGGTATACCTGCTCTTCTGTTAAGTCGCCCACGAAAGGCATCAACACATCATCCAACTGACCTAGGTAAACCGGAATTGAAGTCACAGAAGGAACATGGTGGTAAAGGATGGTAAGCATGTTCAATGCTTCATCGAAGTTGGTTGCCGCGCTAAGCTCTAAATACTCTGAGCCTTGATGTAAGTATTTAGAATAATCTGGAAGTACATAGCGCGGCTTAAATGGGGCGTGTCCTTCAAACATGTCACACAGCACACCTTGTTGTAAGGCTTGCTCTACTTCTTTGCTTACCGGCATATACGGCAGGCTGGCTTCAGCTTCTAAGGCAAGATAGCTCGACTTCTGTTTTGCTGACAGGTTGGCATCTGAAATGATATTGCTAAAGCGTTGTTGTTGCTCTGAAAGTGGTGAAGAAGTAGATGACGCAGATTGGTGGCTCATGATTAAACCCTTAATGTTATTATGGGCTTATTTTATATCTCACCGTTATATTTCCACTAATGAAATGTATGCAAGACTACATTTCCAAAATGGAAATAAATAATTTGTAAATTAGCGGTGTTGAGTTTTCTATGAGCGAGATGAGAAACAGAGAAATAGAGAAACCAGAGTTAGTAGTGAAGAAATGAGAAAGCGCTAATTCGTTCTGTTTAAAACGATAGCGCCAAAAAGAGAAAACCCACATAACTGACGTTAGAGTCGTTAATGTGGGTTTAGTAGTTTAAATGAGCATTCTGAATGCTAGCTCAAGGCATACACACGATTACAGATCTGGAAGCGCTTGTTTACGTCCAACACCCATTAATACCTTTAACTCTCCTTGTGGAGTGTCAATCGAGAACGGTGTAGAGACTTCAACGACTGCAAAGCCCGCTGCACTCAATACATTTTCTGAGCGCTGTTGGCTTACACCGTAGTCTTCACTGTCGCTTTCCAAGTACCAATCCCAGTGTACAAACGTACCGTCGTTTTCAAGCAGCGTGTAAATCAGACTGACTGTGTCTTGTAGGTTCGGGATAAAACCACACACCGAAGAGGCTACCACTAGGTCAAACTGGTTTCTGAATGCTGGATGCTGCGCTGCAAGTCCGCGCGATAAAATATCAACTACCGGTTCAACGTTAGGTAACTCTTTCTTATCTAACTCTTCAATCATCCCTTCAGAGATATCAAGTGCGATGATCTCTTTTGCTAAAGGAGATATTTTCTGGCTGAGTAGTCCTGTACCACAACCAAAATCAAGGACACGGGTTCCGTTTAAATCAACGAGCTGTGTTAACTGGTCAAATACGGATTGTGCGAATACTGCAGTTGCGGGATCTTTATCCCAATCAACGGCGTATTCGTCCCATTGTTTCGCCATCATGGCCTCCATCTTTACTTCTTGTAGGTTCGGAACTTCCCCAGAGTAAACCAAATTAGTCAATTCGTCATAGAGTTATCATGCAAAGATGGACTATTTCTAAGATAGTCAGCACAATATTCAGATAATATGCACCGACCCCCGCTCAATATGGAAATGAAATGAACCTTTCTCAAGTCCAAGCCTTTTGTTCCGTTGCTGATTTAGGATCAGTTTCTGAAGCTGCACGCCAGTTAGAATGCAACCGAACCAAACTCAGCATGTCGATTAAAGCCTTGGAAAAAGAGTTAGATGTCGAGCTGTTCGTCCGCAGCGGAAACCACGTTGAGCTTTCAGAAGCGGGTAAAGCGATTTACAAAGATTGCGAAGGCATGTTGGTGACAGCCGCGCGTATTAAACAAACCTGCTTGCATGTTTCGGGCGAATTCAACGCAGAAATTTGGATAGCACGAGATGACTCCCTACCCGATGAAATGTGGCAGGACTTATCTCACGCCTTAAATAACAAGTACCCTTCTACCTCATTCAACTTCGTTCTCGCATCGAGCGGTGACTTAGCTAACCTAGTTGAAACTCAGCAAGTCGACTTCGCATTTGGTGTCGATTACGAACGCGTCGATGACCCAAGAATTATCTACAACCCGCTTGGTAAGATTCGAATGATGTCTGTATGTAAGAAAGGACATGATTTGAGTGCGATGCGACGAGTGTCTGATGAAGTACTGAGAAATTCGATGCAAGCAACCATGGTTTATCTTAATGAAAAGGATAATCCTGAGCTTGAGCCCTTCTCGCGTCGTTACATTGGCTTCTCTAGCTTCGACTTTATGTTGGATACGATTCTACGTGAAGAAGCATGGGGCGTAATGCCTGAGCCATTGATTCGCCATTTACTGCGTGAACAAGAGCTTGCCGTGATCAAACACACCTACGGTTTAACACAAGAAGACTACTGTATGTTTACCGCGGCTGGCATGGCAGAGCACCCAGGAATGAATTGGTTGGCCGACCAGCTTAGTGATTATTTGTTTGATTTCTAGACGGACGACTTTTACTCCATACTTAAGTCTTGCTCTAGAAAACCATCACGTGATCCACTAAGTAGCGTCCGTCTTCTTCAACCAATACCATTTCGGCGACAAACTCGCCTTTGGCGATGGTGTAAGCTTGTTTCCACACAAAAGCGATGGAGTCTGAACGTCTAAACAGCGCGACTTGCTCTCGCTCAGCAAAAAAGCCATTACTGTGCTGATAATGGTGACACACCTTTTCTAAATATTCCGGCGTAACAATGTCTTTCATCCTTTGAGTAAAGTCTCGACAGTGCTGTTCATGATCGACCTTGGTTGAACCGTCCATCAGATTATCCATAATCGGGTTAGCAATCACCCACAACTCGTTATCACTGATATCGTCAAACTTCATATTGATTCACTCCTTGTCCATCGCAGTCGCAGTCAAATCTAGAAGACCAATAAGACCTTAGCGACTAATGTGTTTTATTAATCATAAACGATCCTATTTCAGTTGCACACCATCACCAAAAAACACTCAACGTCAACTTTATTGACACCACACCCTGATCTTAAGTCACTGAATTTTATTGATTTATATGTTCGAATTAAATAAGACATATAAACATCATCAGATAAAGTTTGTAAAGTTAGCTCATTATTAGAACAATGAAGTTATCAAAAACATCTGGAAAATATTATGTGTGACAGGAAAAGCCAAAACGAAAATCGAGTACTATTGTTCTCAGCCCTTTTAGCATCAGGCTTCGCAATTGGCGGATTGGTGTTGGGTCTTCTCGTTGGCTCTCTGGTCATAGTATTTGACGGTGTCTATTCTCTTATCAGCTTACTGTTAACTTTATTGTCACTAGCAGCCTCGAAATACATCAATCGCCCTTCGGACACTGAGTTCCCGTTTGGTCGAGCTATCATCGAGCCGATTGTGATTGCGATTAAAGCCGTTGTGATTCTTCTTGTGGTTGGTTATTCACTTTACTCTGCGATTGGTGCCCTAATGACGGGTGGCCGTGAAGTTGATGCTTCTATCGCAACTCTGTTTGGTATTTTCAACGTGTTGGGTTGTGGTTACGCTTGGTGGTACATCGCGAATAAGAGCAAACGTATTTCTTCAGGTCTGATTCAGGCTGAATCTAAGCAGTGGCAGATGGATACGCTACTGAGTGTAGCGGTAACAGCGGGTTTCGTAGCGGCTTGGTTAATTACTTTTTCTCCGCTTGCAGAATACGCAGTGTATGCCGACCCAATGATGATGTTGCTAATGTCTTTCTACTTCATCAAAGTTCCTTTCGACATGTTACGTGAAGCCATGCGCGAACTGCTTATGATGTCGGCAAACAAAGATATTTGTGATGCGGTAGATAAGAACGTTGTCGCGGTAGACAAAGAAGCGGAGCAAGATTTGGAGCTGATGGGTGTGACTAAGGTTGGTCCAGAATTACGAATCAATGTTGATATTCATACCAACGACCAACAAGCGATTGCGGTCGATGATATTGAACGTACGCGCCGCCAACTTAAGCGACGCTTATCGAAGATGCCTTATGAGCTTCAATTGAATCTCAATATCGCGAGTTAAGAGTCGAGAGTTAAGAACCAAGAGCTAACCAATCAATCTCTCGCTGACTAAGACTCTGATTGAACCTTTTTAGAAGCCGACGCCGTAACCGTCGGCTTTTTGTCTCTGGTTACCCACCAGCAAGCTAAAGAGCCAATCGTTACCATACAAACGCCCTGCCAAAACGTCATGCTCAATGACAAACCCAAAATAATAGAAGACAGTAAGGTCGCAAAAATAGGCGTGAAATACGACATGGTCGCCAAGAAGACCATATTGCCGCCAAGTATCGCTGTATTCCAAAGCGCGTAACCTGCGCCCATACACACGCCTGCCAACACTAAGTCAATCGCAGCACTGGTTGTCATCACCATGCCGGTTTCGTTACTCAATGCGTATTTGATCCACAAGGTGATTGCCGTTGCGATAAAGAACAACACAATCGCATTCTGCCCTTTCGCCACTTTCTGAGTGTAATTACAGTAAACCGCCCAAATAATCGCGCCGAAAAACGCCATTGAATAAGTTTTTGGGTTAGTAGCAACATTGGCAGCGATTTGTTCAACAGAAAGCCCCTGATCGCCGCTGATGCTCCAAGCGACGCCAAAGAAGGCCAAGAAGATACTTGGGTAAACCAACCAGTTAATTTTCTTGTCGCTCAGCAGCACCGCAAATAACACCGTCAGTGCTGGCCATAAGTAGTTGATGACAGCCATTTCCAAGGCTTGATGTCTATTGTTTGCCATTCCCAACGCCAAAGCCAAGAAGATCTCATAACAAACGAACAAGGCGCCGCCAATCAGCAAGTAAGACTTAGAAAAGCGTGACAGCTTTGGTAGACCCATAACACAGATCAACAACAGCGCACTTACCGTGTAAAGGCTGGCCGCACCACCGATTGGGCCCAGTTGTTCAGATACGCTTCGAGACAGCGCGATTAAGCAGCTCCAAAGTAGAATGGCAGCAATGCCGTAGCAGCTATGGCGATGAGATTTAAACACACCTCTTCCTTTTCTTTATTGTCATTGGGTAATCAAAGCGAGCTTAAAGCAAAGATAGACTTAAGCACCACTATCGATAACTTACAGTAGGTAAAAATAAGTAGCCGAGCACATAACTGCACTCGGCTATCAATCATTCACTCAAAAATCTAAAAGCAATTATGCCAATAACAGAGCTTGCAGGTCAGCTAAAGACTTAACTTGATAATGAGGGTTAATACCTGCTGGTGCTGCTTTCTCTTGGCTGTTCAACCAACACGTCTCAATACCAAAATCCAAGCCGCCTAAAATATCTGAATGCGGGTTATCTCCGACCATCAATACGCGTTGTTTTGCTGGTAAGCCAACAAGCTTGTGTGCATGTTCAAAGATTTCAGCGTCTGGTTTCGCGACACCGACTTCTTCAGAGATGATCACATGGTCAAAGTAATCTGTCATGCCTGTGCGTTCTAAACGTATAGATTGCAGCTCGGTAAACCCATTCGTGATGATACCCATGTTCACTTTGCCTTTTAAAGACTCCATCAACTCTTTTGCACCTGGGAGCAGAGAACAGATATCCGCCATTGCGGTCAAAAATGCACTGTTTAGTTCTGCTGTTGTTGTCTCTAACTTTGTTGCCCAGCTTTCAAAACGCGCGTGCTTCAGTTGAGCTGCCGTAATGCGGCCATCTTGATAATCTACCCAAAGTGGTAAATTAACCTCTTGGTAAACCGAATAATCCTGTTCACTAAAGTCCACACCAAAACGGGAGAACATCAGCTTCATTCCTTGAAAAGCATCAAAGTGGAACAAGGTTTCATCCGCATCAAAGAATATCCAATCGTACTTCATTTTCTGTCCTGTTATTCGCGTTGTTGAGCAGTGCTGTGTTTGTTTTTATCGTAGTTTTGCTTAATTTTTCTCTTCGCCTTGTAGGCTGGCAATCACTTTACTCGTAAATCTGTGAGCCTGTATATAAATCTAATAATTTATAGAAAACAAGCCACAAGTCATGATGTATCGCAAATTTTGCCACATATTAAACCAATACCATACAATAAATACACTTAGGTACCGGGAGGTACTATGAAGCACTTTTTACCATCGTCTGTCATGCTTACCCCTTTTCTTGTCAAATACTATGACGAGGAGTCAGAAGACACGCTTGATTCTGAAGAGTCACAAGAACCTGAAATTGAATGCAGCGATGACTCAGATAAAACGTCGACACCAGCCTAACTAGAAGAGTTTTCAATGAAAAACCTTATTTTTCATTGTTATAGAGCTCCATACTGTCTCTAATTTAGTCGATTTATCGCGATCTATTACTGACAATCAACACAGCCAAAAACCATGAAAACGATTGCTATATGAGCCCTATCACAACGACTAGCCACAAAGTGGTAGTTCGAATTCAAAGTTGTTCCAGATCAATGGTCGACCACTTGAATGCCGACAACATGTAGGAAATTAAAAATCATAATTAACGGAGTTTTCCAATGTCTACTGCATTTTACATCCCTACAATCAACTTCATGGGCACTGGCTGTTTGAAAGATGCTGCTGATAGCATCCAGTCTCAAGGCTTTAAAAAAGGTCTGATCGTTACAGATAAGATCCTGAATCAAATTGGTGTAGTTAAGCAGGTACAAGACCTTCTTAGCCAGCGCGGCGTAGACGCAGTTGTATTCGATGGCACTCAACCAAACCCAACCATCACTAACGTGAACGATGGTCTAGAATTGCTGACTGACAACGATTGTGATTTTGTTGTTTCTCTAGGTGGTGGTTCTCCACACGACTGCGCAAAAGGTATCGCATTAGTTGCTTCTAACGGCGGCAAGATTGCTGATTACGAAGGCGTAGACCAGTCTGAAAAACCTATGATGCCTCTTATTGCTATCAACACAACAGCAGGTACAGCATCTGAAATGACACGTTTCTGCATCATCACCGATGAAGAGCGTCACATTAAGATGGCGATCGTTGATAAGCACACAACACCGCTTATCTCAGTAAACGATCCTGAACTAATGCTTGCTAAGCCTGCATCACTGACTGCTGCAACAGGTATGGATGCGCTAACACACGCAATCGAAGCTTACGTTTCTATCGCAGCGACACCAATTACAGACGCTGTAGCGATTAAAGCCATTGAACTTGTACAAGCTCACCTAAGAACGGCAGTAGCGCACGGCGAAGACATTGAAGCACGTGAACAAATGGCTTACGCACAGTTCATGGCGGGTATGGCGTTCAACAACGCGTCACTAGGTTATGTTCATGCGATGGCGCATCAGCTAGGCGGCTTCTACGATCTTCCACACGGTGTGTGTAATGCTATCTTGCTACCACACGTTCAACGCTACAACGCGCAAGTTTGTCCTGAGCGTCTACGTGATGTTGCAAAAGCAATGGGCGTTAACGTTGAAGGTATGTCACCAGAGCAAGGTGCAGAAGCTGCGATCGAAGCAATTGTTCAACTAGCAAATGACGTGAACATCCCAACAGGTATCGCGCAACTTGGTGCGAAGCTAGAAGATATCCCTACTCTGTCTGACAACGCACTAAAAGATGCTTGTGGTTTTACTAATCCTAAACAAGCGACCCACGAAGAAATCTCTGCGATTTTCGAAGCGGCAATGTAATCTGCCATTAAGTCACTTATAAACTTATCGACAAACGGGCTCACCTACTGAGCCCGTTTTCTTTACCTGCCATATGTTATTCAAGTCTCTGTTTTGAATAGCCACTGATTAAGATAAATCTCTTTAAAAGTCGCATTGTCATAACTGCTTAGTTATAGTCAAACTATTGATACATAGAATGACAAACAGGTTCCATTGAGTCGTTGGATAGTTAACTCCTCATTATTAGCATCGCTCGTTTCCCACTCTGCCTTCGCGGAGGAACAGGATGAGTGTCACAGCCAACCGTTAGAAGACACGCGCGTCGAAAAAGCTTACCACTACCTAAACAGCAAGTTTTGTCAGCCCGCAATATGGTTCGATAACTTCTTTGTGGATGACCGTATTACCGAGGACGCCAGAGCCGGAACCTCTGTACGTTGGTATAATGATTTCATCTATTCTGAGGGCGGTGACGTGGATTATTCCACCAAGCTCAACGCACGCCTGCATTTACCCTTTGTCAGCAAAAGGCTTAAGCTAATCTACGAGTCTGTTGGCGATGAAGAATTCTTAGACTTCTTCCCACAAGATTCTGAAGAGTTAGAGAATGCACTTGGCCTTCGTTATGACGCCTATGCCAAGGGTTACAGTAGTTTCAATATCAAAGCGACGTTACGCCCAAGAATAGAGGCTCGCTATCGTTTTACCTACCCGCTCACCACAGATGCAGTATTCAGGCTGACCCAACGTGTATATCAAGAAAAACAAGAGACTGGTGAGATCACCGACATCGACTTTGATCTTTCTTTAAGTGATGATTTCTTGGCTCGATGGTCAAGCTTTGCAGGATATAACGACGACCTTAAAGGTTGGAACTATGGTACAGGGCTAACCTTGTATCACTACCTTGCCCAAGACCAAGCACTTCAATATAGCGCCACGATTAATGCAACGGATGAGCCTCATAATCATTACGAATACGCTCAGGTTTCGGTTACCTACCGACAAAACGTATGGAAAGAGTGGCTGTTCTACGAACTCATCCCTCGTTATCAATGGGAACGAGAACCTCATGAGAAACACACCGAAGAAGCCAACATCACCCTTAGGCTTGAAGTCTTGTTCAACAATGTCTAGTGAGTGTTTGTGAGATTGGGGCATCGTTAGATAGAAAACGAGGCACAAAAAAGCACATCATGTGATGTGCTTTTTCAGTTCTATATAAGGCTTAAACTGTAGTCTTAACCCTTGTAGTTTCTTACTCGTGCCGCTTCTGCTTCACGCTTGTCGACAACGGTTTTACCGATTGGCGCCAATGAGATAACCGCGAGCTTAAGGTGCTGAATCGCAAACGGAATACCTATAATAGTAATGAAACACGCTACTGCTGACATGATGTGACCAATCGCCAACCAGATCCCCGCAAATAAGAACCAAATAACGTTACCAATCACACCTAGCGGGCTCGTGCCGATGTCCATTTCATTGGTTAGCTCATCACGCGAAATCGCTTCCTGACCAAATGGGAAGAATGAGAAGTTACCCATAACAAAACATGCTCTACCCCATGGAATACCAACGATGGTTAGGAATGCGAGCAGTCCGAAGAACCACCAAGCTAGTCCCATAAATACGCCACCGAACAGAAACCAAATGATGTTTCCTATTGTTTTCATTCTGTATTCTCCAAATCTTTGAATGCTATTTATTTAATATGCCGAGTAAGGCAATGATTGTTGTAATAGGTTCATTATTGTTGAACCTTTATGAACCGTTTATGAATCACTTACATTTTATGTGATTGATATACACCACGGTTCTCTAAATCTACATAGGGCTAAACCCATTTATTTGATACCATACACTTAGATTTTTAGTACCAAAAAGCTAAACAGACTCAACAACGAATTTAAGGCCGAATTTATGAATAACACTGAGCAACCTAAAAAGAAAATGAAAAACTGGGTGCCAATCGTCTTCTTCGGACTTCTCAGCACTGTTCCAGTGTTCATGTTCTTAGTTGATGTGTACATCAACCAGTATATGTAACAGAGCCGGACATCCTAGCTATATAAATGGATATAAGAACCCTTTCCTGTATCCATTTCAGTTCCAATTAGATCAGTTCTTCTTCAGCCAGCTCTTCGTTAATCAAATCAGCTCTTCGTTAATAAAATCAAGAATGTCGATCAGCTCATGATCAGGCAGATTCAGTAAATTATCCCCTACATACCATTCAATCTTACATTGATTTGGCAGTTCGCTGATCGCTGGGTTTCCTATCCAAACCTTGTGTTTCTTCGCGATGTTATCTCTCACGATAATGCCGTCTTCGTAACTCACAGGTAAATAGAGATGAAGCATGTTGACCTGCGGTTGTTGTGGGTTAACCGTAAACTGAGGGTAATCTTGTAAGATTTGATAAACCTGTTTGGTTCGTTCGTATAAAGCAGGCATCAGCTCTAATCGCTCATCAAACTGCATTGCCGCTGAAACCACATAAGGCGTTCGGTGATAAACATTGCCACCTTGGCGCTTCATCCACGCCGATGCTTTCGCGACAAAGGCTTTATCGCCCAACAATAACGAACCACCAAGGCCATTGAGACCTTTGTACAGCGAAACATAAGCACTATCGAAGCCCTGAGCAATCTCGCTGTATGGCTTTTGATAATACGCGCCGCATTCCCACAAACGTGCACCGTCCATATGAAGGTGAATCGATTGTTCTTTGCAGTATTGCTTTATAGCTTCAAGCTCTTCCCACTCTGGCAATTGACCGCCAATTTCGCGCATCGGTAATTCATAAAGAGCGGCTGCAATCTCATCAGGCCATGCCTTTAAGTCATCAACATTCCAAGTGCGAAATACATTGCCGACCGGAAGCACGTTGAAACGATTTTGGAGCTGATACCCTTGGCGTTCATGGCGAATGATATGACTCGACTCATGCATCGCTACTACCGGGTTTCTTTTCTCTTGGCAGGCAATTTCTAATGCTGTGGGTTGATTCATGGTGCCGGTAATAACAAACACGGCGGCTTCATAACCAAGCAGCTCTGCGACCTTATTTTCAAAGCTCTCGATAAACTCGCCATCACCGTAGCTATCATGGCTCACATTGTGTGTTTCACACCATTCAGCCATCTGAGCGAATGTTTGTGCTGGTGTCGGTTCTAGATGACCAGAAAGCAACAAATCACATTGTTGACGCAAGTCCATGCTCATAGTTTTTCCTTTATTCATTATCGTTCTATGTAGGGTTATTGGATTATTTACGTTACCCACCAACGGTGACATAAAATGCCCACATTCGCTTTTACTATTCGTGAATAATTAGTTTTACTCAGTCATCGGCTACTTGTGCCTGAAAGACACAAAATGACTGGTGTCTTATATAATTAAACGCAGAAAGCACACATATCTAAACAAAGAAGTATGGGCTAATTCGTTGTTGTTCAACCATTCTTCTATTATTGTATAACTATAATTCCAATAAATATTATTCGTTAATGGACAAAGAGGGCTATATGTCGAAAAATCGAGTCTTGGTGCTATTCGCCCACCCTTCTCAACATCGTTCTGAAGCAAACAAACCGTTATTTGAGCAAGCAAAACGCGTTGACGGTGTCACGTGCGTCGACCTCTATGCCGAATATCCAACGTTCAAGATCAGCATCGATCGTGAGCAAAAACGCCTATTGGACCATGACATCATCATTTTTCAGTTCCCCTTATATTGGTACTCCACACCGGCAATTCTCAAAGAGTGGCAAGATCTCGTTCTAGAGTATGGCTTCGCCTATGGAACCGATGGCAACGAGTTACAAGGTAAGAGCTTACTGTGTTGCATCACTGCTGGCGGTAAAAAGGATGCTTACCAAAGTGATGGCTACAACCACTTCACTATTCGAGAACTGCTTCACCCAATTGAACAAACCGCGTCTTTATGTGGGATGAACTATCTTGCGCCTTTTGCGCTTTTTGGATCTCGTACCGCTTTAGAAGAAAACCGTATTCAACAACATGTCGATAGCTACAGAACGCTTTTACAGGCCTTGGTTGCCGGCAAGATCAATATTAAGAAAGCCAGCAAAGCAGAAAAACTCAACCACTACGTAGAAGAACTAATGGCAGAGGTTAAATAATGACGGGATATTTTCTACAAGCGTTTATCTACTTAGTCGCAGCAGTTATTGCCGTGCCTATTGCCAAAAGACTTGGTCTTGGTTCTGTATTAGGTTACCTCATTGCTGGTGTTGTGATTGGCCCAATCATCGGCTTAGTGGGTGAAGAGACCACAACCATCCAACACTTTGCCGAGTTCGGCGTGGTTATGATGCTGTTCTTGGTCGGCCTTGAACTTGAGCCTAAGATGCTTTGGGCAATGAGAAACCGACTGATGGGGCTGGGTGGCCTGCAAGTTGGTGGCACGACCGCTATCGTGATGGGAATTGCACAGTTCTTTGGTCAACCTTGGACGATTGCTTTAACTATCGGTTTGATCTTTGCGCTGTCATCTACCGCGATTGTACTCCAAACCTTTAACGAAAAAGGGCTATCCAAAACAGAAGGCGGCAAGAACGCTTTTTCAGTCCTACTGTTCCAAGATATTGCCGTCATCCCTATGTTGGCGTTCATTCCTCTATTAGCGTTGCCAGAATTAATTGAAGCTGCACAAAGCGCGGTCGCTTCGGCCTCTGATCATCATGAAGAGTTAAGTCTTGTTGCTGGCCTACCCGGTTGGGCTTATGGCCTTGTGATCACAGCATCTATTGCGATTGTTGTGGTCGGCGGACACTTCTTGAGTCGTCCACTGTTCCGCTTCGTGGCAAGCTCAGGCCTGCGTGAAATCTTTACTGCAACCGCACTGATGTTGGTGATTGGTATTGCTGCACTGATGAGCCTAGTCGGCCTATCACCGGCTTTGGGTACCTTCCTTGCGGGTGTGGTTTTAGCGAACAGTGAATTCCGCCACGAGCTTGAGTCTAATATTGACCCGTTTAAAGGGCTGCTACTTGGCTTGTTCTTCATTACCGTTGGTGCTGGCATCAACTTTGATGTTCTATTCAACGACTTTGGTTTGATCATTGGCCTCACTCTTGGCGTTATGCTTCTTAAAGCCTTGGTGCTATTTACGTTGGCATTGATCTTCAAAATCAAAAACAGTGACCGTTGGCTGTTTACACTGAGCTTGGCGCAAGCCGGTGAGTTTGGTTTTGTACTACTAAGCTTCTCAGCTCAAAACCACGTATTACCTGCTGACATCGTTCAAACATTGTCGCTGGTTGTGGCACTTTCAATGTTCCTAACACCAGGGCTGTTCATTCTATTTGATAAAGTGATTCTTCCTCGTTACGAACAAAAATCTAACGACCGCGAAGAAGATACCATCGAAGAGAAAGGTACCGTTATCATTGCGGGCATTGGTCGATTCGGTCAAATCGTTAACCGCTTGTTGGTGTCGAACGATGTCAATACGGTGGTTCTGGATCACCAAGCGAACCAAGTAGACTTGCTGCGCTCTATCAATATCAAATCTTACTTTGGTGATGCGACACGTCACGACTCATTGCATACCGCCGGAATCGAAGAAGCCGCGATGCTAGTAGTAGCAATCGATAATCAAGACTCAAGCGTTGAATTGGTCAAATACGTTAAACACACCTACCCTAAAGTGAAAATCTTAGCCCGTGCATTCGACCGTGGTCATAGTTATCGCTTACGAGAAGCAGGTGCAGACTTTGTGGAATCAGAGACCTACCATTCTGCTCTTGAAATGGGTGCAGAAGCCTTGCGCTCTTTGGGTCATCACCCATTCTTCGTTGAACAGCAAAAATCGACGTATCAACGCGTTGAAAGCCGTAAGTCTGAAAAGCTCTATCAAGCTTGGTCTGAAGCGGAAGAGAACCCACGCTACGACAACAACTACCGACAAATCTTCATTCATCTTGAAGAAGCAATGAAAGAAGATATGAAGAAAGACCGTTCGGATAAGCACTCTCGCTCTGAACGTGGTTGGACCCCTCCGCCGAAGGGCTATGCTGATGGCTTTGAGGAAGACGAGTCTTAAACAGAAGTCTAAGCTACAGCTTTAGATGACCATGCTATTCAACCATCAAAAGCGGCTATTTAAGCCGCTTTTTCTTTCATCTCCCCCCTACAAAACGTCAAATGAGCATAAGTATCAGCTGCTGAAACTCGTAATCCGAGAGATTTGTGTGATCTAGCTAAAATTTTTAATTTCTGACCACATAGCAAAAGTGGATTCAATTTTTACATTATTGAAACATTCCAACCCTGCATAAACCACACCATAAACATGGCTATATATGCACTCATTCCTGCCATTCAAGCATCCACCCAATTCATAGCGACCACTCTCTAAGGCTTGAATTACATTGCATATATCTAAATGCGCCGTAAAAGATCCAATAAAACCATTCACAATACAAATAAATAACCCACTGAATTCACACACTTAAACCATTAAAATTAACACAAACATTTCAAAATATGTCTATCGTTACAATTTGTAACGATTAGCAGTTATCGGTATAGTCCTGCAATTCAAAAAGTGAGACCTTTGCGCTCACCTTAAAGGAGATATAATAATGATTACTAATGATGCTGTAATAATGGGCATGTTAGCTGTTATTCTTGGCGGTGTATTTATCACGGAAAGTAGCCAAAATAGCGCACTGAAAAAATTCTACTCGTTCGTTCCGGGTCTATTGCTCTGTTACTTTGTTCCTTCTCTATTGAACAGTTTAGGCATCATCGACGCGTCAAACTCTAAGCTGTACTTCGTTGCGAGTCGTTACCTATTACCAAGTGCACTAGTTCTTCTGATCATCTCAGCAGACCTACGCAAAATCTTCGGCCTTGGCTCAAAAGCCGTCATCATGTTCCTAACGGGTACTGTCGGCATCATCATTGGTGGGCCTTTGGCGATTCTGATTATCGACCAAGTCAACCCTGACCTTGTATCTGGCGATGTATGGCGTGGCCTTACAACAGTAGCTGGCTCTTGGATCGGCGGCGGTGCAAACCAAGCCGCCATGAAAGAAGTGTTCGAGGTTGATGACCAACTCTTCTCTGCAATGATTACAGTTGATGTTATCTGTGCAAACATTTGGATGGCCGTATTACTTGTCATGGCAGGTCGTCAGAAGAAGATTGATGCATGGCTAAAAGCAGACACATCAGCTATCGAAGAGCTAAAAGAGACGGTTTCTAAATACCAAGAAGAGAACGCTCGACCAACAACTACTACCGATCTAATGAAGATCGCTGCAATTGCCTTTGGTCTAACAGGCCTTGCTCACTTCTTCAGTGACCTAATCGCACCATGGATCTCAACGAATGCTCCAGAACTTGCGAAATACAGCCTTACATCTGGCTTCTTCTGGCTAATCGTTATGGTAACAACGTTCGCGTTGATCGCTTCGTGCTTCAAATCGACACGTAGCCTTGAGCACAGTGGCGCGTCTAAAGTGGGCTCGGCATTCATCTACATCCTAGTTGCAACTATCGGTATGCAAATGGATGTGACGGCTATCTTAGACAACCCAGGCTACTTCTTCATTGGTATCACATGGCTAACTATCCATGCCATTCTAATGATTGTGATGGCGAAGCTTATCCGTGCACCATTGTTCTTCATGGCTGTCGGTAGCCAAGCTAACGTTGGCGGCGCAGCATCGGCTCCTATCGTAGCAGCTGCATTTCACCCAGCATTAGCACCAGTAGGTATCCTAATGGCGGTATTGGGTTACGCACTCGGCACATACGGCGCTTACATCTGTGGCCTCATCATGCAAGTTGCTGCTGGTTAATAGAATCGCTTAATCCAATAACACCAAAGGCTGAACGATGATCGTTCAGCCTTTTTCGTTTCTAAAACTGTATTTCAAATAACGGCTTAATCGAACAAAGACGCCAGTTTATTTTCCACAACTGGGCTGATATTAAAGCTCAACATAAAATCTGGACGCGTTTCTTCGTCTTTCTCAAGGTAATAGTTCGCTTCAATGCCAAACTTCCAAGGACGTCCGTTCAACACAGTAGTCTTGCTTACGCTTATATTCAACGGAATTTCCGCCTGATCCTTATTCCAGTCATACGAGAATGTCGGCGCAGAACCTACCGTCCAACCTCCGCCTAATATCTCCACCCAAAACACTTGTGTCGATGTCTTGTTGATTCGAGTATCAGAATGGTCGGCTCCGTCTCCAGAAACACCATACAAGTGATTTGGGAACATACCGACAACTCGCTCGCTACTCGCTTTCCCGACCATAAACTCTGGTCCGACAGCAAATTGATCCGCTGTTAAGTCACTACTGCCCGTTGGCAACGAAGCAAAGAGACCGAACGCGACAATAGTACCGCCCTCCTTTTTAGGCGCATAAGCTAAATCAAATGAGATGTTTGTAAACCTGACTGATCCATACGCTGCGAGCTTGCTGGTGTGTCCACATGGAAATCGTTCTGTACATAAGAGATAGCCGGGCGGAAGATCACTTTGTCACCATTATCCATGGGAAACGGCAATGTCGGCTGTAATACGGTCGCGAAAGCATCTCCTCCACCATCGTAACCACCTGAATACTGAAGCTTTAGATTGAGACTAGCGTAAGCTGTATTTGGGTTTGCAAGTTCCTTTGCTTCCTGTTCTGCCGCTTGATCCAGGGCAAGATCATGAAAAACCCATATGGAATAAGGGGTAGCGTGAAGTGATGT
>NZ_JBFSUX010000024.1:0-67979 GCF_041467595.1 Vibrio sp. 10N.247.311.13
TGAGCCCGTAGAGGACTTTCACCTCCTAGATCAACGCCATGCTCGGCGCACAATATAAAAAATGGACGCTCGTAGCGTCCATTTTTGTCTCAGCGGCTAACCACGAGAAGATGTCTGATTTGATTCGTCTACGAAGTAAAGAAAGAAGACAACATCCAGATAGCTAACACGATGAAAACTCCGCCCATGACTTTCTGTTGATAGGTACGAAACTTCGCGTTTTCTACGAGAGATTTACCAATCGTACCCACTAACGCCACCAGCAAAAAGTTAAACGTTAAGCCGAGAACATTCAGTAATAAACCCAGAACAAGCATCTGCTGACCGGAAGTCGCTTCAATATTCGTCGACACAAACTGAGGCAGAAACATCACAAAGAAAACCAACGCTTTAGGATTAAGCAGGTTACTGATTAGCGCTCTTTGATAGTACGCTTTTGCTGCAAAGTTATCGCTTAACTCAGGCGCGTTACCCTGCTCTGTTCGCAGGCAATCCCAACCCATCTTCAACAAGTACGCGCCGCCTAACAAATGGAGAGCTTTAAGCGCTATTGGGCTCATTGCGATCAACGCTGATACACCCATGGCCGCTAATACTGTCAGAATGATTCCAGAAGTCGCATTACCTAGGCTTGCAAACACGCCGACCTTACGGCCATAGCTCATGCTTGAACTCGCAATCAGTAACATATCAGGGCCAGGTAAAAGAAGAAGTGCAACAACGGCAGTCAGGTAGACAGGTAAAATGGTTAAGTCGATCATGAGGGTCAGCATTGATAAAAACGGAGGCGGATTTTATATCAATTACTAACACCCTTCCAGATGCAATCAGTTGTTCGACGTTTATTTAATCGAATTAAAAACCAACATTAAGCGACAAAGCCAATTTATTAACTAAATAGAAAAGACTAATTAACTTGCTACCCATTCGATCTCAATCAATGTCGTATCGCCACACTTTAGGCGACCAAGGAAGATATCGCCTCGATGTACGGCCCCAACACCTTTTGGCGTACCTGTCATCACAACATCGCCGTCTAGTAAGGTGGTATAAGAAGACAGCTCTTCTAGGATAGTTTTTGGAGAGTAAAGCATCTGCTCAACATGTCCTTTCTGAACACGAACACAGTTAATAAACAACTCTAGGTTTAAGTCTGCAAGGTCTAAGTTATCAATTGGAACAAAGCGACTAAATACGGCTGAGCCATCAAAAGCTTTGGCGCGTTCCCAAGGTAAGCCTTTCGCTTTTAAGCTACTTTGCAACTCACGCTTGGTGAGGTCTAACCCTAAGCCCACGGCTGAGTATTGGCCATTTTCAACGATAAAGCAGATTTCAGCTTCATAGTGCAGTGCTTCTTGATGAAACGAAGAAAGAGAGGAAGTCACGCTGGTGCTTGGTTTATTAAACACCACCATAGAGTCAGGGATCGCGTTGTTAAGTTCTTCAATGTGATCGACATAGTTACGCCCAACACACAGCACCTTGGTCGGTGTTGCGGTTCGTTTCGAATTCATCAATTGTTCCTGATCTACAACGCTGCTCATAGTTTATCCCTGAACTATTTTTAGAGAGCAGAGTTTAGCGCATCATAAAATGAGAGTCTTCGACAAGATGATTACCGATCTCTAAATTCTGATCTTGAGCTCAATTCATTGATTTGAATACTTTTAGGTAAATATCGGTGTATACCTCGACCGACCCAGCAGGAATAGAGTCATCGGCTTACATAAATTAGAGAAAATGAAACTAAAGTAGGCAGTTAAATTTGAAGAGCATTAAAACGAAAGAAGCCCTCTCAAACCAAAGGCTTGAGAGGGCTTAGCATGGTGTCTAGGACAGTATCCTAAAAGGTAAACTTAAGGAGTAAACACTATGCTAAATAAGTCTGCGACTTATAGGTAGTAACGAGCACCAAGTAGCCACTGGTCATCAGCTTTTTCTTTGTACACGCCAGAACCTTGTAGGTCGAACTGGTAACCAGCAAAGCCTACGAACTGAGATGTGAAGTTGTATTCAGCTTGTAGAGCTGAAGTGCTGTATACAGTTTCGCTGTTCTTGTCGTCTTCTACCGCTTCGTAGTTAACGCTTAGGTTAAGGCTGTTAGCTAGTGCGTAAGATGCTAAAAATTCGTAACCTGTAGACTCTGAAATAACGCCAAACTTACCATTATTCATGTAGTTGTTCGCTGCGTATACAGCTGCAACGTAAAGACCTTCAGAACCGTATGAACCGTAAGTTGCACTTAGTACATTAGAATCAGCAGTCTTTGAATCAGTACCAACATTAGCACCAGTACCGAAAGTAACGTCACCAGTATTGTAAGCGTAGTTCACAGAGAAGTTAGCGATATCGTAGTTCAACGCGATTTGAGCACGGTTGCCGTACTTATTCTCTGAAGCAACTTCGTTGTATTTTTCGTCAGAAACCTTACGACCTTGCCATGCAACGCCAATTGCTAGAGAGCCAGCGTTACCGAAATCCACAGCGTTAGCGTAGCTCACCATCTCTTCAGCACGACCAGTACCTAGATTACCGTGATCGTCGTAGATGAAGTCATTCGCGAATGCGATTGGCATATCTGCAACACCAGCAACGTTGTAGTATGGCGCCCATTGAGTACCAACAACACCACGACCGAAGTCTTCATGAGTTAGACCAATGTAGCCAAGACGAGTTGTGAATGACTGATCACCACCGTCAAGCATGTTTAGCGCCCATTCACCTTTAGCATCAGCAGTAAAGCCGTTACCAAGTTCGTGAGTTGCACCGAAGTTGATACGTGGAGAAACAGTTTCAACACCGATGTCATCGCTGTTTTGACGATCGTCGCTGTTTACATCACCAACTGCAACTGAAACGTGGCCGCCAACAGAGAATGTTGTTCCGTCTTCGTTGTAAAGTTCTACTGCAACTGCCTGTGTACCAAATACTGCACCAGAAATTGCTAGCGCTAAAAGTTTCTTATTCATTTGTCATGTCCATTATGTAACTGGGTGAGTTATTCACTAACAACCTCGTGCTTACGGAGAAGTTGTTACCTGCATTTAACAAGTAGGCAAACCCTAATATACGAATGACAAGAAAGTTGCATTAAAATATATAAAATAAAAAAAATCGCACTATAAAAAACAAAAATACCTTCTAAAACAAATAAATAATACAGTAATCACTGGGAGCTCTTTTCATTCTTTGAGATAATTACTTTGATTATTTTTGATTTTATAATCACCAAGAAAGCATTAAAAATCTAAACCCAAGGTAACTCATCAGACCATCGAGAGGCTCGCCTTTGCCTTTGAAACATTTTGTAACACGTAGATCTCAGCTGAAATATTTAGCTTTGTGAAACAAATCCCAATATGAGCTAGGAAAAATCGTTCAATAGAAAGTTCATTAGAGAAAAACAAAAAAAGGGCAACCAATCAGCGACTGGTTGCCCTTCATAACTCATCATTGAACTCTTATTTGAAGCAAACCTCAGCCCAACGAGCTAAACCTGCAGTTACTGAACCGAAGTAATTACCACTCACAATCGGTACATTCGGCACAGCTTGTTGTACGGCTTCACGAAGTATCGGTGAACGAGCGGAACCACCCGTCATGTAGATTACGTCTGGCTTTTTCTGGCCTTGTTGAATCGCTTCTTTAACCAACTCAATCATCTTAGACTTTGGTGTTTCAATCGCTTCAACCATCTGTTCGACTGAGATATCTACCTCGACCAGTTCAGAGGCAACATTAATCGCAGCACGATATTGAGGGGATTCTGCCAGCGCAATCTTGGCTTCTTCAGCCCTACGCACAATGCCGTAGCCCAAAGTGTCGTGATAAACCTTCATCAAACGTTCTAGCTTTTGAGGCTCTGACGCTTCTTTACGAAGTAATTTTAATGCTGCTAGGTTTTCTCTTGAATAGAAATTCTTTTGAGCTTCAACATTATTAATCGCAATTGGATTCCAGAATTGAGTCAGTGGCATATCAATACCCGAAATGCCTTTGCTGCCCATACCAAAAGGTGACATCAGTTGTTTGAACGCAAGATAGATATCGAGGTCATTACCCCCTACCCTTTGTCCACTGTGTGCGAGCAAACTCTGGGTACGATCCGCTTTACCAGACCAGCTTGGTCCCATATCCAATAATGAGCAATCGGTGGTACCACCGCCAATATCAACAACCAATACCGTTTGGTTTTCATTTAGTGTGCTTTCATAATCAAGACCTGCGGCTACGGGCTCAAATTGAAAAGCGATATCAAGGAAACCAGCACGCTTAGCTGCGCGAGTGAGGATGTCTTCAGCTTGTCTGTTTGCTTCTTCACCACCTCGACCGTGGAAGTTGATTGGTCGACCGATAACAGCTTGCTTGATCTGCTCTTGAGTCGTGAGTTCGGCTTGATTCTTGATATTTGCCATCATGGCGCACACTAAATCTTCGAAAAAGCTCACCTGCACATCATGCAGTCCACTCGCGCCAAGGAAAGACTTAGGGGACTTTACATAATAAACATCGCGAGGGTCTTCTAAATATAAGTCCAACGCAGCCTGACCAAATGCCATGTCTTCTGGCACTAAGTCGATACTCTCTTCTCTGTTCTGCGCAATCGCACGTCGTAACACTTGCTCACCGATCGCATCACTCGGCTTGATATTCAAGTGGCGGAATAAGTGTTCAGAAACACTCTCACGGGTAGGCGCAAACACGGTTGAGGGAATATAGTGGTTGTTACCTTCTAGCGGTAACAGGCTTGGCTCTCCATTAACCATCGCCGCGACAGAACAGTTCGCTGTTCCATAATCAAATCCAATAAACATAATATCCCCCACTCAACAAAAGGGGCGAGATGCTACATGAAAAGCCTAAAAATTACGAGGTCATTTCTAAATTTAACTGAGTAATTTCTTAGCTCAACGACTCTTCAAGAAGAAACAAATATGCTACATTTCAGCCCAAATTAATCACAGGTTAGAGAAATGAAAACACCTTGCCGAGCGGCTTGTAAAAATAATGGCGGAATGTGTAGTGGCTGCTTTCGAACAATGGATGAAATTATAGGTTGGAAAGGCTTATCTGAAGAAGAGCAAACGTCGGTTATGGATAATCTTAGTGGCGCGAGTTCGACTCACCAATGTCCACAGTGTAATGAGCCAGCTCAATGCGATATCAGTGCGGGCAAAGAGACGTGTTGGTGTTTTGAGTTAGAAAAACGAGATACTAGCGATATTCCAAAGGCTGGAGTTTGTATGTGTCGTAAGTGCTTGTCTGCCCTGCCCGTTCAGTAGTTTAGAGCCCATTTAGTAAGTTACTGGATAGCAAGTTACTAGCCAGTTCAACATAGACAAAAAAAGCGAGAGGTTGTTTTCTCGCTTCAAAATACTGAGATTAAATTTCGACCTAATCGTTACCTGGTTAGTGTCTACTTCACTTTTGCAACCAGCGCAGGCTGAGAAAACTGGATACCATTCCAGCCATGAACCATAAAGTTACGAATATTTTGATGGTCGCTGTTCTCAGGAAAACCTAGCACGTCGTTACGATAAAATTGACCAAAACAAGCAAGTGTTTGCTCTGCTGATAGGCCTTGCTCTAAACCAAAAGCAAAAATCTTACACGAACCATTATTCTGCCCTGCAGCGTTCACTACCTCACCATTGCGAAATTCGCGCTCAGAAAAATCATAGTGAGCTTCGATCACTTGCATTGTATCTTCAAATTGCACGGCCTCTGGGGTTTCAGCCAGAGTATTCAATAAGGTTTCCAGTTCCATTTACTATTTCTCCATCAAGTATATATCTGTCAGCAGTGTATCTTGTTTTACGACAAGAGTAAGCCGTTGTTTACTTGAGATAGCGATTCACTTTTTTGTTGTACGCTGCTAATTACTTCAATGAAACTAATGACATAGTTTTATCAGGGCGTTATATTATTTTATCAAACGATTAACATTGTTCAGTAACGAATATGCATAAAGATAAAAACTTAGAACTGTTCAGATACCTAAAGCCAGGTACAAAAACAGCAGGTGTATTGGAATTTGGCCCAGACGACTCAATCCAGATCAGTACACTTTATATCGGACACAAAGAAGATCAGTACCTCATCCTAGAGCTTACGCAAAAAGCGACAGAAGCACTGACGCTGAGAAAGCTCACAAACGTTGATATTATTGTTCGTGCGATTACCGACACCGAACTTGGGCACATTGTCGCGTTCAAAACCAATGTACTGGCTCATATCACCTCTCCAGCACATCTAATCTTCCTTCGCCCACCCTCAAACTTTGCAAGCAAGCCTATTCGTGAACACGAAAGGTATAAAGTACGTCTCAGCTGTGAAGTCACTTTTGATACCTTGTCGCTGGATGCCACACTAGTCGACTTTTCAGCGTCAGGGTGCGGTATCTATCTTACCCAGCAATCAGATATTGATGTCGGCTGGAAGATAAAAGTTAATTCTGACTTAAATGAGTACTTAGATGACGATCTTGTCTACAAGGTGGTAAGTAAGAAAAGGCAAAGACAAGGCTGGCTGCTAGGTATCCAATTCCCTGAACACCTAGATATGAGTGATGAGTTGAAAACGCTGCTATTGGAACAAGCCTTTGTCGCTGGCTCGATATAAAGGCAGAAAATTAGTTACTTCTCTTCAACAGACTCCATTAAAGAGCACTAAGTTAAAGCCTAGTGCTCTGTGTCATTCCAGTATGAGTTTTTGAAATGAACAAACGCTTGGTGGAGCGACTCTTCTTTAATCGGCTTTACAATCACGTAATTCGCCCCTGCGGCCATAAAGCTGTCTCTAGTTGACTCTTGAGCATCAGCGGTACACGCATAAATAGGGGCTGACACACCAATCTCACCTCTTAGCTGCTGAGTGGTTTCAACACCACCGAGATTAGGGAGTTGGTTATCCATCAAGATCAAGTCATAGGTAATCGTCTTAGCCATCTCAATCGCTTCTAAGCCATCTTTTACCCAGGTGACGACCATGCCATATTTCTTACAGAAAGCCTGAGCAATAAAGGCGTTGGTGTGATTGTCTTCCACCAGCAACACATTCAAAGGTCGACTAAACAACGCCTCTGGCTCAACCTCAGCTTGTTGCTTAGCATCGACTAATAGCGGCTTGGCGTGTACGACTACAGGAATTTCTATCGTGAGCTCTGAGCCTTGACCTATCACGCTGCGGACTTGAATGTCCCCTTCCAGCATATCGACCAGATTTTTTACAATTGTAAGTCCTAAACCAGTGCCACCATATTCACGAGTGGTGGTATCTTCGGCTTGAACAAAGGGTTCAAAAACAGCATCAATTTTGCTTTCATCAATACCAATGCCAGAATCTTTCACTCGAACGATCAAGCTGGCGTGATCGGAGTTAAAGATACTCTCGATCTCAAAGCTGACGGAGATACCGCCTTGATGAGTGAATTTAAAAGCATTACTCAACAGATTAAACATGATCTGATTGAGGCGTACTTGGTCGGTATTGATTTCAATGTCATCAACCAAGTGATTCACAATGGTAAATTCGACGGATTTATCTTCACACAGCGGTCGATAGATGCTGTCTAAGGTATTAACTAACTCCCCTAAACGGAAGTCTTTCTTTTGAATATTAAACTGCCCTTGCTCAATCTTTGAGAAGTCCAAGATATCGTTAAGTACCGCCAGTAAATGTTCCGCACTATTACACAGTACATCCACCTGCTCGCGATTATCTTCATTGTGCATAGAGCGCTTGAGCAGCTGAGACACACCGAGAATACCGTTGAGCGGCGTGCGAATCTCATGACTCATCTTAGCTAAGAAGTCTGCTCGCACATTCGCAAGATGCTCAGCTTCTTCTCTTGCTCGATCAGCCTGTCTTTCCGCCTCGATTAGCTTAGTAATATCTTGCCCTTGTACCACCACTCCTGTGATGCCGTGTTCCACGCGAATAGCAGACATGTTCCAACGAAACACCTTTTCACCAATGGGTACGTTAATACCCGTCAGTTTAGAACCCTGAACCACCATTTGAATATTAGGCAGCATTCGCTGCTCAAACTCTTGGGCAATTGGACCATAATTGTCATCAGCATCGAACAACGCCATGCGAGCGGCGGGGTTCATCTGAATCAAATCGCCTTTTTCAGACCAAACTAAGATAGGCGAATGAGCAAAGTTAAAGAGATCTTGGAATTTTTGATTCTGTTCAGATAAGCGCTCAAAGGTGTCTTCAAGAGTACAACCAATATGATGAAATTCGAAAATGTTAGAGCCATCGAACTTGTTGTACTCTTCGCTAGCACTTGCCGAACGAGTAAAGTCCATTAGCTTATCAAGCTCGGCTGAGACTCTCTTTTGAATCCAAGTTCGAGCAAAAAAAGACATCAATATGATCACCACAATCACCACGATGATCGCACGCTGATAATTCTCTTCTAACGCAATGAAATTATTATTTTTTTGAACAGCTCGAATGATTAAAGGAGTTTCAACAGCATTAATCTTAATGGTTGCGATGGTAACGAAATGACGCGGCAACTGTTCGTACATTTGGTAATTGAGGATGTCAGTAATGGTGTAGCTTTCATCACCACTGAATGTCGATGTCACCGGTGTACCGTGCGCTTCAATCACGATATTTTCGCTATTACTGCCCTGTTGGATTGACTCAGCCAAAGAGAAGTTGTTGTCAAGCACAATGGCGATATAGAGTTGACCAAGGACTTCCCCAGTAGCGTTATCAACAATAGGGGTACGGCGAGCCAACAAGTGACGCTTACCTATATCTGTCCTCAGTTTAATAAAATGCCAATTACTGCTGAACGAAACCTCATCAGAAATATGCTTTAAGTTGGACTCATCCAAACCATAAAATTGACTGTTGCCGTCTTCCCAAGCCAAACCATCGTGGGTTGAGACAAAGCGTAAATCTGGTGCATGATCCGGTTCACGTTGGTCAACACCAAAGAAAAAGTAGCTCAGAGTCTCGTCATTACCCGTATCAAAGTACTCTCTGAGAGTTTCACTGTGTGAGCTACTGTCTTGATGGATTTGCAGCACCGACAAACGATAATCAAACATGTTTTGGATCAGGCTTGAGGTTTGCTGTACCGTTCGATTCGTCTCTTGCTGTACGATATTACTGCTGGTTTCATAATTATGAATAAGCACGCCAAGTGCCATCACGCCTATCACCAAAATAACGATACGCGTAATGAGTCTAGCTAAAGTGTTTCTAGGTGTACTGGCGTAACTTTTCTTCATTAGTGACCTGAGTACCTAAATGCTCGCTGTTTAAGTTCTGAAATACGTTCTGGGGAATCTTCCTTGGTGACAATTTCAAATTCACCAGAGTAAACGGTAGGCACTTCCAAACCGGCTAGATCCCACTTGATCGCCTCTGCCATTGCAATGCCTGTATCGTCGTTCATACGCATGACAGTAACATCTAGGTCGCCCCTTGCAATGGCTTC
The DNA here is from genome assembly GCF_041467595.1 of Vibrio sp. 10N.247.311.13. Taxonomy (NCBI): domain Bacteria; kingdom Pseudomonadati; phylum Pseudomonadota; class Gammaproteobacteria; order Vibrionales; family Vibrionaceae; genus Vibrio; species Vibrio sp. 10N.247.311.13. The sequence continues at coordinate 9,464 of NZ_JBFSUX010000024.1, forward strand.
AAGTTCAGCAGAGCCGCCTCCCCAACCATTCACTAAGATGTCTTGGCCCGATTCACGAATCGCTTCCATTGCACCGAGAGCGACATCCGTTGAACATGCATAGATAAAGTCTAGATCCTTATCGTTCTCTATGCTGATTTTAGCCGCTTGGTAGCCACTGTCTTTGTTTGATTTTGTGTAAAACGAAGACTTAAGGGTAAAGTTGGTAACCGTATTCACTTCATGGATAAAAGTATCTCCACGCGCATCACTGATATAGCCTTGTGAGTAATACAAAACAGAATACTTACTGTCTGGCGGACTTACTTGTTTAAAATAGTCCGCCAGTTTTAAGCTGCCTGTCGCATGGTCAAAACCCACATACATAAATGGCTGTCTATCTGCCCAAGCTCGCACTGGCGTCGTGATATTTTGAAGAATCAGTTTGGTGTCTGTAGAGGTCAACACGTGCTCGATAAACTTGCGGTGGCGCGTGGTATCTAGCGTGAAAATCAAATAATCCGTCTTGTTTTCAATCGCTTCTTGCAACGAAATACTCTGCTGCGCGAGATCGGCATTAATACGGGTAAATACTTGATTTATTTGGTAGCGGATCTTCAGCCTATCGAGACGCTTCTCAAAAGCTTGAATATTACGAACCCAGTAATCCGAGATCTGTTGGCCCGGATACACCACGGAAATCGTAATTGGTTCGTCTTGGATTCTTCTCAGTGGCACAGGGTGATTTTGTACAGCCTCGACCATTTTATCGGTCAATGCTCTTTGTTCTGGAAAAGTGGAAAGATAATCTTGGTATTCCCAGTACCCATTGAGGACATGAGTACCATGGGAGAGAGCGGACGCAGAAAATACGGCAAGTCCAAACAACATCAGTAAACGTTTCATATTTTTCTCGTTTTATATGAGCTACTTTGGCTCATTTTTTAACCTAGCATGACACCATCTCTTTGTATGGCTAATGGATATTATGTAGGACAACGATGATAAATGATAGCGTCTAACACTAATTAGAACGACATTCTAAATGAGCAATATGTTAATTTGGAATGGAGATTAAGAACATCGAGTTAAATTATGATTTCAGCCCATTCACGGTAAGAGTAATTACCATTTAAATTCATAAGCTTAGCTAGAGCCGATATAGCTCCTTACACTATTAAGATTTAATCAATAACAAACATTTTAGCTATGAATTATGAGACTTCGATATATTGAATTTTGTCTTTTTGCCACTCAATAATCAGTTTGAGTGATACCAGTTTTTCTTTGCGGGATTTGGGCAACTGCTTGATCGCGTATTCGGTTTTCAACGCCTCACTTTTTGAGCCAACACCAAAGCTCCAAACCAGCTTAAGTGGGCCTTTACCTTTTAAAGCTTTGGCGCCTTTACCGGTTTGATGTTGTTCAAATCGACGTTCTAGATTGTTCGTCACGCCACAATAAAGGGCATTGTGACGATTGCGGATCAAGTACACGACCCAATCCGCATTTTTATCAGCATCTGACATTTAAAGCAGTGATTCAACCAGAGCCTTAAGCTCTGCCACTTCTGCTCGTAGGCTTGCAACTTCAGACTCAAGCTCTTCAAACTTTTCACTCGTTGCAGAGGGGGCAGCCGCGCTTACTGATGCCATCGCAAACGCTTCAACGTCCACTTCACCGCTAAACAAATGCTGGTAGCGTGATTCACGTTTACCCGCTTCGCGTGGCAGCTTCACAACCAAGGCACCTGCTTCTCTTGCAGCGAGTTTGTCTAATGTTGCTTCTACTTCTTTCACATCACTAAAGTTTGCAAGGCGACCCGTTCGAGTACGAAGTTCACCAGGTGTTTGCGCACCGCGCAGTAACATACAGCAGATGATTGCACGCTCTTGCTCTGTAAATTGCAGATCGCCGAACTCAGTGTTGCAGAAACGATGCTGATACTTATTAACACGGCTATTGAAGCTGCTCTCATCACTCACCATGCGACGTCCGATTAAACCATCAACTGCATCTAAAACATCTGACTCAGAAAGAGAGAGAACAGGTTCACGGTTACTCTTTTGATTGCATGCCGTGGTTAAACTGTTCAGTGTCAGTGGGTAATGATCGGGAGTAGTGACTTCTTTCTCGATCAAACAACCGATAATTCTCGCTTCAATTGGGGAAAGTACTGTGTTCATCGTTTTTCCTTTTTATTATTTTGATAATTCCATCTCAACACCTAACAATGCAGTAACTAGTGTTCAGACAAAATTGGTACTCGTTTCTTTCTGCCCTGTTCATCAATCATTATGATCTTAGAACGGTTTAGCTCTATTTCCACGACTTCCAAATAAGTACGCTCTTGTACATACGCATCACGAAGCTTGTTTTGTTCTGCTGAAGATTCAGTGACATTCTCGTCCAATTCTTCGTTTTCCAATTGTTGTTGATTCATTTCACATTTCGTATCAATGCAGTATCTACATGGGATACTAACTTGAACGGTAAGATAAAAACAATCACACATCAGCGAGAGTGACGAATAATTAAACAACCTTACTTTTGCTTTGATCTAAAGACTGTTACATCATCAATTGATGTGCTTTAATCAGAAGCAGACAACGTATTTGACGAATAGGAAAAGGAATCTATGAGCAGCGTATTTGAAATTGTTAACCAAGCACGACGTAAGAACAAACTTAAGCGTGAACTTTTAGACAACGAAAAGAAAGTTCGTGACAACCGTAAGCGTGTCGACCTTCTTGATAACCTACTTGATTACATCAAGCCAGAGATGACTCACGACGAGATCCTAGGCATTATCAAAAATATGAAAGCTGACTACGAAGACCGTGTTGATGACCACATCATCAAGAGCGCTGAGATTTCTAAAGCTCGCCGTGACATCAGCCGTCGCATTCGTGAACTGACAGAAGAAGACAAGCAAATCCAAGGTAAGAAGTAATCTAACCTCGCTAATTTACTTGTAACAATGTTAGTAACCCACTCTTAGTAGTGGGTTTTTTTTACCTAAACTCCAGCGTCTATACTTAAGCATCTAAACCTAACCGTCTAGGCTTAAGCGTACCTAAGCAAAATGAATGAAACTCAACAGCAGTATCAAACTAAATAACCAGTGTACACTAGCGATGGAGAGACTTTATGTACGGAAGTATTCTGATTACCTTGGCGTTATCAACGACACAACCTTACCCTGAAAAATTTGAGAAACTTTATACCGAAGAAACCGAAATCACTTATGACGATCTCGTGGTCGATGTTCATGGCTACAAGGTTCCGACCCGATCAGCATTTCGAGGTTGGATGCTCCTCAATCACGCTCAAGACCAAGTGAGAGCAATCGGACAACAACTCAAGGACAATGGCGTTACTCAGAGCATGCCTCTGCATCTCGTTCTATTGCAAGGGACGGATTGGGCAATGAGTAATACAACCTTGTTTACCCTCCCAAATAAGAAACATGTGCCAAACATGATCAATACCCTGAAGTACATACAACAATATATTGAGCCTGAAATCGGTGTTGTTATACCAGTATCTGGAGAGCGAACCGATATCTACAATCAACAAGCTGGTGGTGCACTGCGAAGTAAGCACTTAGAGTTTTGTGCCTTAGACCTAGTGCCTGCAAATGACATTACTCGCGAAGATCTACACGTGAAACTTAAAAAGATTCATTCGGAATTCGGGCAAAAAAATAATGTTGGGCTTGGTTTATATTCAGGTGTTCGATTCCACATCGATACTTGTGGGTTTAGACAATGGTAAAGAAACACGATCAAGTCATAAAGACCTGAAATTCGCACGTGTCACTTAGACTCTAAAAACAAGTGAAATTACATAAGATTATGATTTTAAATGTAAATTAAAACTGGAACGCTAATTGATATTAATAACAAGTATCATAATTATTAATAGCAATTAGGAATTCAATATGAAGACGATGACTCAACGCTTTCAAACTCTGCTTTCTGTTTCAAACTTCAGTCTAGCTATCACAACCTTGCTTATGCTTCTCAGTATTATTGTTGCTTATCCAATGGCCGATCACTTCTCACTGCCAATTCAAATCGTCGCCCACATCAGCACCATCTTAGTCGCAGCCTTGCTGAACATCAGCTATGTCGGTCGTTGCCTTGCACAATACAACCTTGGATTGGAAGTTCGTTAAGTAGCGCCGCGCTAGCCTTGATACGGGAGCCCTAGACAATATCAAGGCTACTGAAAAGATCGTACAGCTGGTGAGATTTATAGGGTTTAGGTAAGTAGGCGTTCATACCGGCTTCAAAACAATCTTTGATGTCTTCTTCTAGAACACTGGCGGTTAAAGCTATGATGGGTAATGGTGTGACTTGTTGATCGGCTTCCCACTGACGTATCGCACGAGTCGCCGTTATGCCATCCATAACAGGCATCATGCAGTCCATTAAGACTGCATCAAACTGAGCACCCTGGGTGATCACATCCACCGCTTCTTGGCCATTACTGGCAATCAAATATTCATAACCCGCTTGCTCAAGGAAGAAGCTCGCTATTTTTTGATTCATCAGATTGTCTTCAACGATCAAAATGCGTCGATTCAGAGAGCGAACTTCTTCATCTTTTGCTTCCACTTGAGGCGTTTGCTCTTCGCCCACATCGAGAGATTGTAAGCTGGTTAAGAAACGTCGGCCCAAGAATGGCAAGGTATGAGTCGAGTGGACCGTTTCTCTGATTAGGTTGGTTTTAAATAGGTGATGCTGACAAACGATGACGCGAGCAAGAGGATATATCACCTTCAACGTCGCAAGATCTTTTTCCATAGAGTGGTGCAAGGTATGACAATAAAGTATGAAGTCACTTTCTTTTACACTTTCACTAAGGGCAGCAATGGATGACACCACATTGGCTCGAACATTCAAACGCTCACACTCTTTAACGAGCTGATCGAGGTAATTGAAAGAGTTCGAGATGATGGTCGCTCGGCTCAGGTTATCGAAAGTTTGAACAGGCGCTTCTACAACATCGACATACAAACAAAAAGTGAATGTAGAGCCCTCTCCTTTCACTGAACGCGCGGTAATGTAACCACCCATCAAATCAACAAGCTGTCGACAAATCGCAAGCCCTAACCCCGTACCGCCAAATTGACGGGTAATGCTGCCATCTTCTTGAGTGAAAGGTTCAAATATGGACTCTAACTTCTCGGGCTCAATCCCAATCCCGGTATCAGACACGCTGCATTCAAGCTTGCCCCTGCCCATAGACATAGGTGTATAAGCAATGTCAGTTGTAATTGTGCCCTTAGATGTAAATTTGATGGCATTAGAAAGCAGATTGGTCAGCACCTGTCTCACGCGGTACTCATCGAAAAACAGTTGTGACGGCGTTTGATAATCGATATTGATGTCGAGCTCAATATCCTTACTTATCGCTTTCGACTGAATCACACTCACAGAGTCATAAACCGCTTCTCGCAAATCAGCATTGTGTGGTGACAACATCAAGTTACCCGACTCGATTTTAGACAGGTCGAGTATGTCATTCAGCAGCACCAGTAAAGAGTGAGAGGACGATTCGATATCCCCCAGTACTTCTTGTTGATTTGGGCTCAGTTGGCTTTGAGATAAGATCTCAGCCATGCCAATGATCCCGTTAAGTGGCGTGCGTATTTCATGTGACATATTTGCTAAGAATGCGCTTTTGGCTTTGTTAGCCGAAATCGCGTCTTCTTTTGCTGTTATCAACTCTTTGTTGTGCAGATAGTTGCGTTCCATCACTCGATTTAGGGTTTCAGTGAACTCGGCAAGCTCATCGTTCCCTTGGATACGAATCACCTTTGGCTGGCCGTAGCTATCAGCGCATTCCGACACACCTTTCAAGATAATCGACAGGTTTCTGTTTAAGCGCAGAGATGTCGCAACCCCAAGCCACATCAAAACACCAGAAGCGATGAGTATAAGCAACGTCATGACCAAGGTTTGCCTTTTCTGCAACGCGATATTCTTGGTCAGTTCAAACTGTATTTGATTGGTGTAAGCGCCAATCGCGTTTGAAATAGCCCGTTTTTTAACCTCTAAGCTTTTCAAGTGTTGATATATTTCGGGTGATGAAAAGTCCCCTTTGAGGATTCGAGATATAAATTTGTCTTGAAAATCATCTTTGGCAACCGCGTTTAGCAGTTGCCTAATTTCAGGTGAACGAGTATCAGAGCGGAAAAATGTATCAAGCAACTGTTGCTGCCTCTCTAGCGCACCTACATAGCTCAATAAATATTGATTTCTTAGCTCGGGCGAGCGATACAAACTGAAGCTTAACCACGCTTCTCTCTGAGTCCAAAACACATAATGCGTAAGATTGATAAACATCGCTTCCGCTTGACCAATATTGCCATCGACTAAAGCCATGCGATATTCGGACAGCTCCATCAGCACGTCTTTTAACAAGTCGAAAGCGCGCTCTGTCAATTTTCTGCTGTCTGTCGTTTCAGGTGTACTAGCTAGGATCATCAACAACTTTTTCAATTCAGCTAACTGAGGGTCAATACTCCAATTGCTGTCGAACCGTTGAAGTCGCATTCCATACTGAGTCAGTCTATCCAGTTCTGATTGCAGTGTTAAAAGCAACTGACCTTTCTCAGGGGAATCATTAGACAGCACCAACCATCGATAAGCATCACTTGAAACCGTATTAAAAAATTGAAGCGCTTCGACCTTAATACGCGTTGTTTCAAGGTGATTCATCTTCTCATCGTTCTTAAGCACTTCATTCACTGTAAACCCGAACATAATGAGTACAGAAACCGTGGAAAGAAAAATAAGACGCCATCTAATTGACATATTTATCATTTTTATAACGACTCCCTTCCCGAAAGTAATTTACCTAGCCCAAATTAAGAATAGGACATTAACAGGGGGTTATTGATCAAATTGGATATGAACAAATGATACTCTGAGCCCAGAACGAAAAATTAGAATCAACAGGCATCCAAAACAGGGCTTTAAAGCGGAGGAGTCTGCTTTACTAAGTGAGATTGAGACAAGCCGATTTTAGACAAGTGAACGTTACGTGAGAGAGGTCTACTCGAGGAGGTTTCTACAAATGAGATGTAAGCAAGCGAGGTTTTAGTGAGCAAAATGTAAACAAAAGACGTTTTCTCCAGTTATTATCACCGGCATAACAAGTACACATCCACATTCTGCGGCTCAACTAGACTGTGAATAATGACTCTGCGTGCTAACAAAGTGGATAGTTAGGTTAAAATTGTGACATCCAATCGTTTGCGTGATGCACTTTTCACACTCAAGCTAGGCTTATTCAAAGGTCAAACATCAATACTCGTTAATTCCCTTATTTATCGTTTACTGTTTACGTGTAACTTGAGTTAGCGATCACACCTTTAATGTTCAATATGACCTGTATTACATATTATCCTTTGAATTGAGTATTTTTTGACGAAAAATAAGTGCTACAGATTATTAAAGTCAATAGTCTTTATCGACGTTCAAATCTTGATTTATGGCTAATATAAAGCCAATTTACAGATATTTTGTCTGCATTTATTTTTCCTAGCAGAATAACCCGTCGTACCTTACAATCCTGCCACATAAAAATTACAAGTTACACACAAGGTATATCAGCACATTTAAGTGGCAATAAAGACCACAGACTGATGCCTCAAATCCCCTATGCTGATTGGCTTCCCTACAACCGTCATGAATGCAGAAACTTAACGTGAAAGGTCCCGAGTAAAGATGAGTCCCGAAAAGCACCTCCTAGATTGGCAAACTAGTCAAACCATTGCTGAATCCATCGCTCCAACTTTAGGTCAGTTATACCGTCAAAAAGGCGTAGAAGTTATCCTCTTTGGTAAGACCTTAGTTAACGCGACAACTATCGACATCATCAAAGCTCACCGCATCGCAAAACGTTACACTGGTTCTCCTCTTACAGCAGAACAGACTCAACCTATTATTCAACACCTTCTCTCTATGGACTTGTCTCCATGTCGTATTGATGTTGGTCGCCTTGCCCATGCATTCTGGCAAGATCGCGAACACACACATGGATTGGATGATTTTCTACAAACTGCACTTGTAGAATCGCTTCAAGGCGATGCAATGACAGAACCTCGTGACGTTGTATTGTACGGTTTTGGTCGTATTGGCCGACTGCTAACTCGTCTGTTGATCGAGAAAAGTGGCCCGGGTTACCCACTGCGTTTGCGTGCCATCGTTGTACGTGGCGGCAAAGATGGCGACCTAGAGAAACGTGCAAGCCTGCTTCGTCGTGACTCTGTACACGGCCAATTCAACGGCAGCATTGTTGTAGACCAAGAACGCAAAGCGATCATCGTTAACGGTAACTTCATCCAAGTTATCTACGCAAACAAACCAGAAGAAGTGGATTACACGGCTTACGGTATTGAAAACGCACTTGTGGTTGATAACACAGGCGTATGGCGTGACGCGGAAGGCCTGAGCCAACACGTTGCGTGTAACGGTGCGAAGAAAGTGCTACTGACTGCGCCTGGTAAAGGCGACATCAAGAACGTGGTATTTGGTGTGAATGAAAATGTTATTCAGCCAGAAGACACCATCATCTCTGCAGCAAGCTGTACTACCAACGCAATCACGCCAGTATTGAAAGCGGTTCACGACAAGTTTGGCGTGCTGTCTGGTCACATCGAAACGGTGCACTCATTTACCAATGATCAAAACCTAATCGATAACTTCCACTCGGGTGATCGTCGTGGTCGTGCTGCGTCACTGAACATGGTTTTGACATCGACTGGCGCTGCTAAAGCTGTATCAAAAGCGATGCCGGAAATGGAAGGTAAGCTAACAGGAAATGCGATTCGCGTACCTACGCCAAACGTTTCAATGGCAGTTGCGAACCTAAACCTTGAGAAAGGCACAAACAAAGAAGAGTTGAACGAGTACCTGCGTGAAATGGCGCTGTCTTCTGCTTTGTCTGCACAAATTGATTACACAGACTCGACTGAGATTGTATCTACCGACTTGGTTGGCTCTCGTCACCCAGGTGTGGTTGACGGTGTGGCGACTATCGCACAAGACAACCGTGCCGTGCTGTACATTTGGTACGATAACGAGTTTGGCTACAGCTGCCAAGTTGTTCACTGTATGGAACAGATGATGGGTGTACGCTACAAGACATACCCAGAAGTTTAATTAACTTCGCTCTTGTAGATACGTCCATCGCAACAAGCTCCACAACATAATAACTATATCTGCGAAGTCTGTATGGACTTCGCAACCCCTTTTGTTTTACTCCCCCGTATAAACAAGAGGGTTGCCACTTAGGTCTGCTCTCTCTAACTGATCTAGGTGGCCTTTTTACATCTAGCGCCCTAACTTTTATCGCTATAATAAGATCTTGTCTTCATCACTCTTGCACAGCTTTACGTCTGTTATAACTCAACCTCAACATCTGACTGAATCGAGCTTGAACATGCAAGCACGTAGCCCTGTTCAATCTGCTCTGGCGTCAATGTTTCTTGGCTGCTTGATTCCACAGATCCTTTGGTCACTTTGCATTTACACGAACCACAAATCCCACTACGACAAGCGATAATAATTGGAACGCCTGCTTTTTCTAATGAATCCGCCAATGGTGTGCCAGTTTCCGCTTCAACTTCAGCGCCGAACGCAGGCACAAATACCTTAACAGCACTATTCGTATCGTCAGCAATTTCGGCGTTTGACGCTTCTGATTGAGCATCCTGAGTAGCAGGAGTAAAGCTTTCTTGATAGAAGTTATCCATGTTGAACTCAAGCTCTTTCAGATAACTCTCAATATCTTGCATGAAGCCGACAGGCCCACACAGGTAAACCGTTCTATCTAAGATATCTGGGCTCAGTTTCACCAACCAGTTTTTATCTAAACGACCTTGAGAGGCGGTTGTTCCTTCGTTGTCTTTTAACAGCAGTTTTAAGTTGAAATTCGCATGTGATTCATCGAGCTGATGAAGTTCTTGAAAGTAGATAGTCTCAAGCTTGTTGCGTGCCATGTGGACGAAATCAATCTCAATGTCACTGTCACTGTCTTGAGACAGCCAATATTTTACCATCGCCATTACGGGTGTAATGCCACAGCCCGCACTCACTAGCGTTACTTTCTTTGTTGCCGTTGGCATGCAATCAATACAGTTAAACGAGCCTGCCGGCTTCAACACAGAAACCTCGTCACCTTCATCAAGCTCATCAACAATAAAGTTCGAAACCAAGCCACCTTCCACACGCTTGACCGTCAACTTCAGGCGGTTATCTTCGGGGCAAGAAGCCACGGAATAAGCACGGTAATCCGTTTTCGTCGGCATATCTAAACCCAAGGTGATGAACTGACCGGGCTTAAAATTGAAATGTAAATCTTGTGGAATACTGCCAAGCTCAAAGCTGACCGTATCTGGCGTCTCGTGCCATTTCTTTAAACACACTAAATTGATTGAATCGCTATCCGACCATGCATACATAGTTCACACACCTCACTGATACTAAAGAATTAAATCTAAAAAGCCCCGCCGCTGCACGTTCCTAGAGAACAGCAACAACGGGGCTTGGGAGTGGGCTTAGATTAAGCCGCTAAGATTGTTTTAAGATCTTGCTCTGGCGTTGAGATAGAACGCATATCGAACTCGTCTTGAATAATCTTTAGTAGGTTTTCAGTTAGGAATGCAGGCGCTGTTGGGCCTGTGTAGATACCTTTCACACCCAGTGCGAACAGAGTAAGCAGGATAACGATCGCTTTTTGCTCGAACCAAGAAAGAACAAGTGTTAGTGGTAGTTCGTTGATGCCACAATCAAACTCTTGAGACAGCGCAAGAGCAAGCTGAATCGCTGAGTATGCATCGTTACATTGGCCAACATCGAGCAGACGTGGAATACCGTTAATGTCGCCGAATTGGTTTTTGTTGAAACGGAATTTACCACATGCCAATGTCAGGATTACTGAATCTTCTGGCGCTTGAGCTGTGAAATCTGTGTAGTAGCTACGTTCAGATTTGTCGCCGTCACAACCACCCACTAGGAAGAAGTGTTTGATGTTGCCTTCTTTCACTTGTTCAACAACCGCAGGCGCTGCTTCCATCAAGGCGTTACGACCAAAACCGACAGTGATCATTTGCTCGATCTCGTCATGCTTAAAGCCTTCTTGCGCAAGAGCACAATCGATCACTGCACTGAAATCGTCACCTTCAAGGTGAGCAACACCCGGCCAGCCTACGATGCTACGCGTAAATAGGCGGTCAGCGTACGAGCCCACATCTGGGTTAAGCAGACAGTTAGATGTCATTACGATCGCACCTGGGAAGTTCGCAAATTCTTTTTGCTGGTTCTGCCAAGCGCTGCCGTAGTTACCCGCAAGGTGTGGGTACTTGTTTAGTTCAGGGTAGCCGTGTGCAGGTAGCATCTCACCGTTGGTGTAAACGTTAATGCCCTTGCCTTCCGTTTGTTGAAGGATCTTTTCTAGATCATGCAGGTCGTGACCAGAAACAAGGATACAGTGACCTCGCTTCGTCTTCACATTCACGGTTGTTGGTTGAGGGTGACCGAAGGTATCTGTCTCGCCTTTATCCAACATTTCCATGACCTTGTAGTTCATTAAGCCGATCTGCATAGACGTATCTAACAGTTGTTTTAGGTCTGATGGATCTGTACCTAGGAACGCCATGATTTCATGGTATTCAGCGAAAATAGCATTATCAGTTTGACCAAGAACACGTGCGTGCTCCATGTAAGCTGCTGCACCTTTTAGACCGTATAGGCAAAGAAGGCGAAGACCAATCACATCTTCGTGTTGAGAGTCGTGACCACGGTTTACCGCCGCTTGAGGGGCAAGCGCCAATAGCTCTGAAGAGTCCGTTGGAAGGTCGAATTGAGCAGCAGCAGAAAGCGCTGGGATCTCAAAACCAATCAATGTCGCTGCCGCGCGAACCTGTTGTTCTAAGCGCTGCTTAAATTCATGAGATTGCTGTGCAAATTCAATGATACGAGCAGGGTCGAAGTTAACGTTGGTTAATGTTGCGAAAAACGCTTTTGGCGCCCACTCGTCGATTTCAGTATCAATAACATCACACGCACGGCCCAAATTGGCCCAAAAAGAAACACCTTGAAGAGAATGCACCAACACGTCTTGAAGGTCGGATACTTCAGACGTTTTTCCACACATGCCTTGTGCGAAAGAACAGCCTTTTACGGTTGGGGTTTGAATTGTTTGTTCACATTGAATACAAAACATATAAGGGCTCCAGTAATTTTTATTAACTGTAAGTACTTTGCTTACAGTGACTTATTCCAAACCCTATAGAGCATTAAGCGTGCCAACCTTTAAGTTATTGATTTTATTTAACTTAGTTTTATTCCATATTTTTAGTGCGTGATTATGACTACATATAAACTCCCTAACAGCACACATCCGTGTCATAGTGACTCTCTGAGATTTATTAACGACGTTCATGTTTCGTTCAGAATAGAAGCGATAAAGTAACAACATAGAAAAAGAGGAATGAATATGAAAAATATATTAGTTACGATTGTTGCATTGTTTACTGGCCTTTTGGCGTTATTCACAAGCTTGATCCTTGCTATTCCTTTAGCTATTGCAGCTTTAATTACTGGCAAGCGCATTCAGAATCAAATGAAGAAACAAGGTTTCGCAGCACATATGAACACTCGTCAGTCATCAACCAATGATGCCGGTGTTATTGAAGGTGAATACGAAGATCTTTCAAGCAAAAAGTAACCTAAACTTTAGTTTCAGACATAGTGAAAGCACAACAGAGACAAAATTACATAATGCAAAGAAAGCCCCTCCTAGCACTGCTGGCCTTAACGACTTTAAGTCTCGTTGGTTGTTCCAACGAGACACCGATACCCGCTTACGAAACATCTCCAGACTTGCCTAGCTATCAGCAAGACAGCTTTGATGCCTACGTCAATGACACACAAGATTGGTTATTGAAAAACCGCGTGTTCATGACGGAAGACAAGCAACTCGAGATCCAACTCAATTCACCAACCGAGTATCAACCAACCTCGCCAAACGGCAAGGCGGTATTATTGGTTCATGGATTAGGCGACTCACCTTACTCATTTAAAGACATCGCTACCCATTTGGCAGAGCAAGGTTACTTAGTGAGAACCGTATTACTTCCGGGTCACGGCAGTCGCGTGGGTGATTTAATGCAGCCGAGCCTAGAAGATTGGCAAGGTGTGGTGGCTCATCATACGAAGTTACTTGAGCAAGAGTATGATTCTGTTTGGCTAGGCGGCTATTCAACCGGCGCGAACCTCGTGACTTCACAGGCGATGAACGATCCAAAGATCTCTGGGTTACTGCTGTTCTCACCTGCGTTTCAACCGAGCTCGTCTGCCGTTCAATACGCGGGACTAGCAAGCTACTTTGTCACTTGGGCGGATCAAGATCCTGAAGACAATGTGTTGCGTTACAACTCGTTGCCAATGAATGGTGCATCGGTTTACTACGAGACATCAGAAGTCGTACGTGGTGACTTACAAGATAAACACTTCGATAAACCAGTTTTTATTATGATGAGTGAAGGCGACAGCGTGATTGACACCAACTACGTTCAGCAAGCCTTTATTGAATCTATGCCGAATCCAAACAATGTGTTGGTTTGGCAAGGAGAGACGACTCTCGAGGATCCTCGCGCTGTTCAGTACAGCATGAAGATCCCAGAGCAACGCATCTCGAACGGCTCTCACATGGGCTTACTGTTCTCACCAAACAACCCTTATTACGGAATCAATGGTAGCGAGAAGATTTGCTCCAATGGTCAGGCAGAAGGGTTTGAAGAACAATGCAATGCAACCAGTGAGGTTTGGTACTCAGCTTGGGGCTATCGTGAAGAAGGGAAGAACCATGCGCGTTTGACCTACAACCCCTACTTCTCAGACTCGATGGCGAAGCTAGATGCCGTACTGAACTCTGAAGGCTAATAAGCTCAAGTCTTCCAAAAGCTAATCCAGAGAAATCAAAAAGGCTCACTAGATAACGTCTAGTGAGCCTTTTTTAATGAGTGTCGTTTCTGGTGAACGTCTAGGGTCTGTTGACCTTTAGAGCTGATTTTTGCAGCACTTTGTGGGAAATTTCTACAAGGCAGAGGCTTTGAAGTGTAGCTAGCCTACATGAGAAGCCGATAACGCAGTAGAAATGAACCACAAAGGCTGCCCGAAGGGTTCGGCTAGAATCGTTTTATGCTTTGTTAAGAAGTATTAACTTAGAATGACTAGGCTACATACTCCTTGCCGCGCCTAAAACGATTCTATCTCGAACAAAATTTAACCACTAAAAGTTAACAGACCCTAGTTACTTATTCTTATCGTTTACTGCTATATCGTCCACACCACGCGAACAGCAAGCAGGATCAGCACCACGCCAGATAGTCGATCAATCAACTGAGCTTTCGAGCGAATACGTTCAACAATCAACGGGCTAGACAGTACCAAGGTGATAAAGGTGTACCAAAGGCCGTCGACAATCAGCGGCGTTGAGACAATAATCACTTGATTGGTCAGTTCATTACCTAGCGCTACAAATTGGCTAAACAGAGCGATGAAGAACAGTGCGATCTTTGGGCTCAAGATAGAGATCAAGAAAGCCTCACGAGCAGACTGCATGTAACTCATCTTTTCACCCGCTTCTAATTTCGCGGCAACACCACCTTTCGAACGTAACGCATTAACGCCAAGATAAAGCAGATAAGCAGCCCCCGCTAAGCTAATACCTTTAAATAACATTGGGGATTGCTCAAGCACAACGGCTAAACCAACAATGGTTGCGAACGCATAAATACCGATACCAGCAGCGTGTGACCAAGCTGCGATAAGCCCGTTCATACGGCCACCAGCCAAACTGTGTTTAGCGATCATCGCCAAGCTTGGGCCCGGAGACATTGCACCCAACAAGCAAATCGCTAATAAAGAAAACCAAATTGTTACTGTCATCATTCCATTCCTAATAAAATAAAGCGTTCCAGCTGAACGCTCTACGCTTAATACTCAATACTTGGCACTTACCATAATTCGCATGAGGTATTATTTGAAATCAAAGATTATCATCACACCTATGATTTCAAGTCATACTGATATTGTAACTCGACTTTTGCATGGCTTGGAATGCTTTTTCTCGCGCCCATTTGTGGGCAGAGTCGTTGTCATATTTAGGATGCCACATTAACCAATAGGTATGCATTTCCGTATCAAATGGCAACGAAAAGTAGGTAGTATCGAGGTGTCGACCTAGGTTATAGGCAATATGTTCTGGCACGATCATCAGATAGTCGTCTTGCAATAACACAGTACCAGCAGATGAAAAGAACGGAACCTGTAAAGCCACTCTTCGCTTCAGCCCTTGCTTCTTCAATGCTATGTCCGCGTAACTGTCTTTATCTCCACCACCCGTCACTTTGATGTGAGAGTAGTGAACAATATCTTCTGCACTCAAAACCGCTTGTTGAGCCAGCGGGTGCGACTTTCGCATCAAACACACCGACTTATCTTCACCAAGTTTGATACTTGAGACATGTTCTGGCTTTGTGGGAAACATACTAGAAGCCAAATGAATCCCAGACTCGTTCAGTGCTTCAAGGTAGTTTGGCTGCCACAATCGATAAGCCAAATTAATGTTCGGCGCTTCAGCAGACACCTCTGCCACAATCACAGGAAGAATATACTGAGCGACATAATCACTCGAAGACAACACCAATTCACCCTGCCAGTCTTGCGGCTCGAAGGGTTTATCATCTAACAGGTGGTCAAACTCGCCAAGCAGGTCGTCGAGTTTACCTTTGAGTAGCAATGCACGGTTGGTCGGCACCAGTTTGTTGCCGTCACGGACCAGCAAAGGGTCGCCACACAAATCACGTAACTGGCTGAGCTGACGGCTCACCGCGGATTGTGTGATATGCAAACGTTGGGCGGCACGGCTCACATGACACTCTTCAAGAAGTACATGCAGTGAACGCAGTAGGTTTAAGTTGATATTGCCTAACATGAATGCACCGTCGTATTCTGTTTGTTGAAAAACTCGGTCAAAACCGTATGAGTCATTAAGTGGCGAAGATCCGGGTAACTTTGCAGCTGATCGCGAACTCGGTTCAAGCTCTCCATGCTTTCCACTTCCACGTACAACATCATATCTGTCTCACCGCTAATAGAGTGGCACCATTGCACCTCATCAATACTCTGGATTTGTTTCGCGTAAGACTCACAACTATGGTCACTACTCGACATGTCGAACTTCAACAAGATATAAGCGCACACATTCTTCGTTTGGTTGGGTTCTGCCACTTGAGCGCAGTAGCCCGTAATCACTTTGTCGCTTTCCAGTTTCTTGATTCTGGCGTTCACCGCTGAGCGCGAGAGGCTGACATCTCGGGCGATATCGCTCACTGAGCATCGTGCATTGGTTTTGAGAATATCCAAAATCTGGCGATCAAATTTATCCATGCTTCTGATTCTTTTCATTTATTGTTCTATTTATAACGCCTAATTTGACACAACTTTCCTACTTATAACAGCCATTCTGACAGCCGACACTTTCACACTGAATCGGATTAATACCGTTAAAATGACGGTGTCTTACGACGTTTCGCTAGCTGTATTATTGATGTCAACAATGTATGCTTTCAATCATAACTTCTCACACACCAGAAGAAAGTTACTGGAAGACCGTGACCAGAATCAAATAGCTAGGAGAGCGAATGACACAACTCAAACAAGAAATCACGCTTATTTCAGGAATCGGACAACTCTCGACGACCTTGCTAGGCACTGGATTATTTATGATCCCTGCGATCGCAGCAGGCATTGCAGGACAGTTGTCTCTTCTCGCTTGGTTAATCCTGTTTATCGCTATTTGCCCGATTGCACTGACCTTCGCATCATTAGGAAAACGCTACCCGAATGCAGGTGGTACTGCCTATTTTGTGCGCCAGGCGTTTAGCGAGCGATTAGAAACAAGCGTGGCGTGGTTGTTTGTGAGTGTTATTCCTGTCGGTATTCCAGCGGCCATTGCACTGGCTGGTGGTTTTGCTCAACAATTGTTACCCGCACCTCTCGATACACCACTTGGTGCTCAATCCTTTACCGTCGCCCTGCTTATTGCCGTCAATTTGATGGGCAGTAAATCTTCTGGCCGACTGCAAACCGTGATCGCATTGTCGATTTTTGCCTTAGTCAGCGCTTTTGTTTGGAAAGCCGACATCACGGCAACCGATGTTGCTCTTCCTGCCATCTCATCCAATTCAATGTGGTCTATCGGCGCTGCTTTAGCTGTCATGTTTTGGTGCTTTGTCGGAATAGAAGCTTTTGCTCACATGGGAGAGGAATTCAAAAATCCACAACGTGACTTCCCAATCGCCATCATTGCAGGCTGTTTTGTTGCGGGGCTAGTGTACTGGGCTTGTTCAGTAGTGATTCTTAAGCTGGGTGCTTTCGGTTCATCTGAATTCGATGCCGCATCCATCCCTTGGGTAACAGAACAACTGTTTGGTAATGGCTTCAAAACCGTCATCAGCGTGCTGGGGTTCTTTGCTTGCTTTGCCAGCCTAAACCTTTACACACAAAGCCTGTCTCGGATGATCTGGGCTCAGGCCCGCCAACACAGCCCTGCAAGTCGAATGGCTCAACTGAACAGCCGCGGCGTACCGCTCTACCCAACGTTAGCAATTGGCTTTGTCGTGCTTATTTCGTGTGTGATTGGTGAGCTGTCTAATTTAGACCTTGAGTTCTTTCTCAAGCTCGCCAACGGTATTTTTGTTCTGGTTTATCTGCTCGCAATGTTAGCCGCTTGCCGATTACTAACAGGCGCATCTAGATACACTGCCATGCTTTCATTGGTCATCTGTACCTTGGTGTTTATCTGTTTAAGTTGGTCGATGCTCTATGCTGTGATTGTTTTTGTGACATTGTCACTCCCTTGGCGGAAGTGGCTAGGTAAAGGTAAACCCACCGTCTCTATCGACAAGTTGTAACTCGATTCGTGATGAATCAGAAAATGGTAAACAAGCCCTACCAATATTACTGATAAAAAAGCCGAGCGATCTGTTTGATCTTCGGCTTTATGTCAGCCAATCGGATATTTCCAAACCCCAACACCACCCCACTCCAATCACGAGCATCACTTGATCCATATTCATAAAAATCAAACGGACGAATGATGATATTTTCAAGCTCAGCTCTATGACTCCATTCAGTCTCAGATATACCTTGATACCACTTCACGGTCACATGTAGCCCTGCTGCCTGACTGATCACTTCAAGATCACCGTTAAACTCGCTTTCAATCGCTTCTATCATCGCTTCATACTTGAGTTTGTATGACCGACGCATCTTTCTAATATGACGCAGCAAGTCGCCTTCTCGAACAAAATCCGCCAAAGCTTCCTGTGTGTGGGACGCCGTGTCTCCAGTGAGCGCGTCTTTGATCTCAAGACACTTCGCCACCAGACTTTCTGGCACCACTAAGTAACCTAAGCGGAGTCCGTTGAACATGACTTTACTCAGCGAACCAATATAAATGATTCGTTCATCAAACCCGAGTTTACCCGCTAAGCCTTGCATACTGGTGTAAGGGCGATGAGCAAACTGGAACTCACTGTCATAGTCATCTTCAATGATCCATGACTGATGTTGATTGGCCCAGTCGATCAGTTTAAGGCGTTGCTCAGTATTTAAAGTCGTGCCCATTGGGTATTGGTTACTCGGTGTGACATACAGAGCCTTAGCATTACTGGCCAACACTTTTTCAATATCTAGCCCCACCTTTTCACGCACACTTACACGATCCAGCTCTAATCTCAACAGATCGATAATTTTATGCACTTGTCGATAACCGGGCTCTTCCACGAGGATTTTTTCGCCCATCGCTAACGTCGCCATTAATCCGATTGAGATGGCTTGCTGCGCACCTGCGGTGATGATGATTCTGTCGGCACTGCAATGAACGGAACGACTGCTTGCAAGATACCCACTCAACGCTTCCCTCAAGGCTGAGCTTCCCTGAACCTCTTGATTGCCCGCAATGTTCTGACGTGTAGAGTGACGTTGCAGCAACCTCTGCCATTTCGCAAAAGGGAACGCATCTAAGTCAGGAACTCCTGGGGCAAAGCTGCGGTTAATGTCGTTAGGTGTCGCTATGTTTGTACTCGGTTTACTGACTGTTTGTTTGACCTTCGGATCCTGAACACTGTTTGGCTTAGACAAACTTAGAAAGTGTTCTGGTTGTTCAACCGAGACATAAAACCCTGAGCCTTGCTTACTCTCGATATAGCCTTCAGTAACCAGTTGTTCGTACGCATAAATCACCGTATTTCGACTCACCGATAACTCGACAGCCAACTTACGTGTTGAAGGTAACTTACTGCCCTTGCTCCATAAATCTTGAATGATCTTCTCTCTTATCGCGTGGAACAAGGCGGTTTGACGCGTGCCGTGTTGTTCGTCTAACTGTAGATCACCGACATCGATAGGCTGCATAACTGGATCCAAATAGTGTTTAAAAGTGGCTCTATTTAATAGACCAGTTAATCGCTACATTAATCAAAAGGCAATGATTAAGGAGCGATTATGTTATCTAACACGAAAAGAACCACGATTAAAAAAGGGGCTCACAAAGCCGTATTTGAACAAGAGAAACTGCACCAAATTATTGATGAGAGCTTAATCGCACACATTGCATTGCAGGGCGAACAAGGACCAATGGTCATCCCGATGCTCGCGTGGCGAGTGGGTGATATAGTCTACATTCATGGAGCTAAAAACAGTCGCCTACTAAAAGGACTAAAAAAGGGAGAACCAACCTGTTTAACGTTCACCTTGTTCGATGGTTGGGTGCTGGCTCGTTCGGCATTTCATCATAGTGCGCATTATCGTTCTGCTGTGGTATTGGGGTCATTTTCAGTCATCGATGACAATCAAGAAAAGGATCGCTTGTTGAATATCTTTATTGAGCAAATCGCACCGGGCAGAACCGATGAAGTGAGGCTCAGTAATGAAAAAGAACTCACTGCGACCGAGTTGTTGGCGATACCTTTAACAGAAGCTTCCGTGAAGATTGGTAAACATGGAGTGAATGATGATAAAGCCGATATGGACATTCCAGTTTGGGCTGGCGTATTACCCTATAGAACTGTTGTTGGGCCGTTAGAAACCGTTCCAGAACAAGAAGGCATCATTGAAACACCAGATTACCAACAAGCTTATGGTGAACGCTGGTATCAGAATTAACACTCGAAGATGGTGAACTTGATAAAATTGCATACAATCTGAATTAAAAAAATTTAACATGACTCAATAATGTAATCAGACGATGAAAACGAACAAGGATATTCTGCCGTTTCAAGGCTTGCTCAATGGCATTGGGCAAGTCTATTTCACACCGTCTATCATGACGTCGACTTTGCTGTTGCTTGCCATTTCTATTGAGTCACTGGCGCTGGCTTTTCTTACCTTACTTGGCGCCAGTTGCAGCTATGCATTAGCTTTCTATGGCTATATGTACACCAACACCAACACCAACACCAACACCAACACCAACAAGTCAGTTGACGACATTGATAGTGGAATGTACGCGCTAAATGGCGCTTTGATTGGTTTATTTATCGGTAACTTTTTTGGTGTGACACCATTATTGGCTTTAGTGACTGCGTTAGGTGCATTACTCACGGTGCCGATTGCCCACATCGTATTCAGTTTTGAGAAATATCGCGGTTACACTAGCGCCTTTATCCTCACCACTTGGCTGATTTATATTATCCAATCAACCTTTGAGCTGTCAGCGTTTTCTGCACCTGATTCCGCACTGATGCCACTCATCAGTATTGAGGCTAACTCGTGGTTCAACCTGCCGACAGTGGTGATCCCGTTGTTAAAAGGGATAAGCCAAGTCAGCTTCATCGAAAATGCGTTGTCGGGGCTCGTTATCTTAGTCGCCATCGCACTCAACAATATCAAGCAGGCCATTTGGGTTATGCTCGCAGTAATAATTAGCACCGTATTTAGCGGGTTGATTGGCGCTTCTAACGAACTGGTAGCCCAAGGTCTTTACGGGTACAACGCCATTCTTGCCACTTTAGCACTTGTGCCCTATCCGCGAATCCGTTGGCCGTTAATCCTATTAGGCATGCTGTTAAGCTGTCTCATCACACTTGGTTTTCATGAACTGTCACTGTTACCACTCACCGCCCCTTTCATTTTGAGTACTTGGGGGATGGTTTACTTGTCCAGCCTGATCCATAAACGAACCATAAGTTAGCTCTGAATAGTTACAGGCCAGTTTTTAGGCGCTCAACATATTGCTTGGGTGTCAAACCTCGATGTTTCTTAAACATCCGATTAAAGCTCGCGACATTGGTATAGCCGAGCCTCGTCGCGACTTTATCTATTGGCACTGAATACATCAACAACTCCACCGCCACATTACTTAACGCATAGCCCATAATGGTAGAAAAGTTGATGCCTAAGTTATGCAATCGACGTTGAAATTGCTGTTCAGATAACCCAAGCAAACTCGACACTTTATGCAGTGTTGGCAGGCCGAAATGGCGACTGTAATTGATCATCTCATAGGTCACCTTATGCTCATCCGCGGCATCAGGCATGTTGAGGTAATTATCTAAGTCATGAAAGTTCATTGCCAAGCTCATCTTGCCGCTAGAAGGGGCTTGATTGCTCGATAACCTCGACTGGCTTGGTATCCAGATTTCAGTTCGTGGCTGGCCCCACTGAATATTGCACCCAAAATACTCTTGATAGAGTTGAGTGTTCTCGCGATAACCTGCGATAGAGACGGCTGCGGGAGTAAAGTCGTCTCCCAAGTAACGCCTTAATATCTTCATCATAAAGATGGCAACTCGAATTGAGTCATGAACTTTACCCACCTCAGTATAAGCAGGATTGTCGTAGCACCATTTGATGAAATTACCGACTTGAGCGCCATATAGAAAAGCCCCGGACTGCAAACAGTGCAACCCGATGTTAACTCGGCGTATAGACGACGCCAGATCGTGCCCCGAGAAAAACCAGTTAGAGAGAGGACCTAGCCTTTCAATATCCACTCTATCAGCCAGCTTCAAGATAATATCGGAATCACCGGTTTGTTGTTCAAGTAAGCCATACCATTTGTCCACTTCACTTACGGGGATAAGGTTCATCGGGTTATTAAACACCGATTTAGGAATACCTAATTGCTCAGTATTCACCGCCTTATTAGTCGTTGCGTATTGGTAAATACCCAAAATACCCAATGCTCTTAAGAAGTTACAATTGTTCATTAGCCACCATACTTAGAAGTCACTATTACAGATCAAATCATAATGACATCATTATTAAAGTAATTGGTAAATTATCAACTTCTAAATCTGATATCAATAACACTCGGTGCTCAATTTAACCTAGGGTATATCAATGAGTTTAGTTAGTGTCCCATTTGTCGGAACCGGCGCAGATACCGCACTACACGTAGTTGCAGGCGTAGTGTTAGTCGCAACCATCGCTGCTGCATGTTACGGCTTCTGGCGTGTGCATGAATTACCAATCAACAAGGCTCACAGTAAAGAGCATCAACAACTCGGTTTGATCACCGCATTAACATGGATTGGTTTTGTATGGCACTGGGTATGGGTACTAGCAGTAATTTTGGCCTTCGTTGATATGGAAAAAGCCATCATCAATCTAAGAGACACATGGAAGTCACCGACCACAACCAAGGAGCAAACAACTTCCGACAAGCAAGATGAGGAGAGCCAAACATGTTAGAAGGCTTGGCAATTTGGGCACTGTTCATTTACTTACTCAGACTTGTTGGTATGCCTTGGAACAAAGGCACCAAGGCGTTTGCGTACCTAGGGGGTACATCTTGGTTGCTGTTTGTATGGGTTGGCCTACTCAATTTTACTCCGATGGATCTATCGGGAGGCTCAGTGGTTCAGTCTCCACATATTCAGCTGCGTCCCGATTCAACTAATGTGTCGGGAAAAACTTCTAAAGTCCACATCCACCCGAACCAGGATGTGACTGAAGGACAACTAATTTACGAAATTGATGACACCAAATATGTCATCGCAAGAGACAAAGCCAGCGTTCAACTTGAGTCTGCAGAGGTCGCTTTAGACACAGCTCGTCAAGAAGTGAGCATTGCAAAAGTCAGCTATCAATCGGCGCTTGAAGACATCAAAGCTTCAGTCGCACAAATAGATTCGGCTAAAACAGACTTAGTACTGCAGTCAAAGACGCTTGATCGTTACCAGAAGCAAAACAAAGTGGTAGAACATACGATCACTGAAACTGACATCGACCAACAAACAGCAAAGGTAGACTTAGCGACGTATAACGTTACGACATTGGAATCTCAGCTTAGCAAGAAAGAAGTCGATGCCGAGAATGCGAAGTTGAACATCCACAAAGCTGAAACCAATGTGAGCAAGAAGCAAACTGAGGTCGATTCAGCAAAGGCAACACTGGCACAAGCACAATGGGACTTGAACAGCACCAAAGTCACGGCACCGACTGACGGCTTTGTAACGAACTTTATTCTTCGTGAAGGTCAGCGTGTTTCAATGATGCCTCGTATCCAGATGTATACCGAAGAGAAGTACGTGCTGATGCGAGTTAACCACCAAGCGATTCGTAATATTAAGGTCGGTCAACCTGCGGAATTTGCGACAGCGGTATACCCAGGAAAAGTGTTCTCTGCAACCGTAGAAGGCATTGTAGAGGCCACTGGTGAAGCGCAAGCAAGTTTGCTGGGTATCGATGAGCAGGTTCGTGTTACCACAGGCAAAAACCTTCAGAACAAGCACCACTTTGTTCGTTTAAAAATTGATGAGGCAGAGGGTTACGATATTCCTGTTGGCTCTGTCGGATTAGCGTGGGTAAGCGGTGAGAAGCCTATCAGCTTTATGGCGTTCCTAGACGTAATACGCGGGATCATCATTAGAATGAAGTCTCAACTGTACTTCTTCTACTCCATCTAATACTTCCTATTGGTGAAACAATACCCAAGCCCGTGCGCTCTTAGATCGCACGGGCTTTTTGTTTATTTCACCATTCGTCGCCAGAAAGAACACAAACCCGAAAAACGAATAAACACTCTAAAGTTGCAAATCGCAATTGCATTTTGCAACTAGGCATTGCAAAAACGCAAATTAAACGCTCAAATACGCACCAGATTGCTATAAAACTGCCGTTTTACGTGGTTTTAAAAGTTGGCACACTAACTGCAATGTATATATTGACCCTTCTTAAGCCGAGGGTCACCTAGCCAACTGACGTTGTTAGTGAACCTATTCTTGTTCACAAAATATATAGGCCAATTGCGATTATTGCGATTGGCTATTTTTTTGCCTGCAGTTTGGCCAACCGCCCTCTTTTTCGATACAGACA
The DNA here is from genome assembly GCF_041467595.1 of Vibrio sp. 10N.247.311.13. NCBI lineage: Bacteria > Pseudomonadati > Pseudomonadota > Gammaproteobacteria > Vibrionales > Vibrionaceae > Vibrio > Vibrio sp. 10N.247.311.13. The sequence continues at coordinate 33,853 of NZ_JBFSUX010000024.1, forward strand.
CCCATTCAGACGTATAATAATAAGCATTCATAGCCAACCAAGAACAGCAGATAACCAACGCATTATAGAAAACGTTTTCTATTTGTTTTTTTAAATAAAGACAGAAAATAACCCTATGTTTTACAAAATAATTACTGCAATAACTGGTTTTTATGGGCAATTATTGACAAAATTAGCATTGACCATGTGATTTATATCACCATAATGCGCAAGTTTTCCTGCAATACGGCGACCGTTAATTTTAATTTTGATCATTTGCGGAGGTAAAAAATGGCTGCTGATAATAACTACAGTCTAGGGCCGGTTCCTACATCGGCTAGGAAAGGAGTCGCTTCACTCACCATGGTAATGCTTGGACTCACTTTCTTCTCTGCAAGTATGTGGACAGGTGGTTCACTCGGGACAGGTCTTTCATTCAACGATTTCTTCCTCGCCGTTCTCATCGGTAACCTAATCCTCGGTATTTACACTTCTTTTCTTGGCTACATCGGCTCATCTACTGGCCTCTCTACCCACCTCCTTGCTCGTTTCTCTTTCGGTACTAAAGGCTCATGGCTTCCTTCTGCTTTACTTGGTGGTACACAAGTCGGTTGGTTTGGTGTGGGTGTTGCGATGTTTGCTATTCCAGTACAAAAAGCAACGGGCATTGATACCAACACCTTGATTATCGTATCTGGCTTATTGATGACGGGTACAGTGTACTTCGGCATTCAAGCGCTAATGGTGCTTTCAGCGATTGCAGTGCCTGCGATTGCGATTCTGGGTGGTTACTCAGTACTGACTGCGGTAGACAGTGTTGGTGGACTAGAGCAATTGCAACTTATTAAACCAGAGACGCCAATGGACTTTTCAATGGCTCTTGCAATGGTTGTAGGTTCGTTCGTAAGTGCGGGTACGTTAACGGCCGATTTCGTTCGCTTTGGTAAAAAGCCAGCAAGCGCAGTATTAATTACTATGGTTGCGTTCTTCATCGGTAACTCGCTGATGTTTATCTTCGGCGCAGCAGGAGCAGCAGCAACCGGTCAGGCTGATATTTCAGATGTGATGATCGCGCAAGGTCTGCTGCTTCCAGCCATCATCGTGCTTGGCTTGAATATCTGGACAACCAATGAAAATGCACTTTATGCATCCGGTTTGGGTTTATCTAACATCACTGGTCGCTCAAGTACTACAATGTCAATCATTAACGGCATTATCGGTACGATTTTCGCACTTTGGTTATACAACAACTTCGTTGGTTGGTTAACCTTCCTTTCGCTGGCGATTCCACCAATTGGTGGCGTAATCATCGCCGACTTCTTCGCGAACCGTAAACGTTACAAAGATTTTGCAAATGCAGAGTTCCAAACCGTTAACTGGGCTGGCATTATCGCGGTAGCAACAGGCGTAGCCGCTGGTCACTTCCTACCTGGCGTTGTTCCTTTGAACACAGTGTTAGGTGGTGCAATCAGTTACCTCGTGCTTAATCCTCTATTGAACAAAAAAGCTCTGAAATCTCAGGCCGCTTAAGGACACACTATGACAACCTTATTAATCAAGAACGCGAAACTTCAAGACCAAGAAGGCTTGAAACAGATTCTGATTGAAAATGGTCAATTTTCTCGCATTCTCGATAATGGCGCGCAAATCAATCATCAAGGCGACATCCTTGATGCTGAAGGTGGCATTGCAGTTACTCCTTTCTGTGAACCGCACATCCACCTAGATACTACTCAAACTGCTGGTGAGCCTAACTGGAACATCTCTGGCACTTTGTTTGAAGGTATTGAGCGTTGGGCTGAGCGCAAAGAACTGCTATCAATCGAAGACGTAAAGTCTCGTGCCAAGCAAACACTGAAATGGCAGATAGCTAACGGTGTTCAACACGTTCGTACACACGTTGATGTGTCTGACCCAACACTCGTTGCGTTAAGAGCGATGGTTGAAGTTCGTGAAGAGATGAAAGAGTGGGTCGACATCCAGATCGTTGCATTCCCTCAAGAAGGTATTCTTTCATACCCTAACGGCAAAGAGTTGCTTGAAGAAGCAGTGAAGATCGGCGCTGACGTTATCGGTGCTATCCCTCACTTCGAATTCACTCGTGAATACGGGGTTGAATCTTTGCATTATGTGTTCGAGCTTGCACGCAAGTACGACTGTCTGATCGACGTTCACTGTGATGAAATCGACGACGAACAGTCTCGCTTTGTGGAAACATTAGCAGCCCTTGCTCATAAGTTTGAAATGGGCGAGAAAGTAACTGCTAGCCACACCACTGCAATGGGTTCGTACAACAGTGCTTACACATCTCGCCTGTTCCGTCTATTGAAGATGTCTGGTATCAACTTCGTGGCAAACCCGTTAGTGAACATTCACTTACAGGGCCGTTTCGACGATTACCCGAAACGCCGCGGTGTAACGCGCGTTAAAGAGATGCTAGCAGCAAACATCAACGTTTGTTTTGGCCACGATGATGTGTTTGACCCATGGTACCCACTGGGCACAGCGAACATGCTTCAAGTTCTGCACATGGGACTGCATGTGACACAGGTTATGGGCTACGATCAAATCAACAACTCACTTGATTTGATCAGCAAGAACTCTGCTCGCACATTGAACATACAAGACAACTTCGGCATCGAAGAAGGTAAGCCAGGTAGCTTACTGATTCTTCCTGCTGACAATGGCTTTGATGCAGTGCGCCGCCAAGTACCAGTGCAGTACTCAATACGACACGGTAAGGTGATTGCAGAGACTCAACCAGCGAAAACAAAAATAAATTTAGATCAAACTGAAGATATCAACTTTAAGCGTTAATATCGTCTATACTAATGATCAAAAGGAAGCTGAGATGCTTCCTTTTGTTGTGTTGGACGAAGCGACAAAACTATCACTAAATCAGTGTAAATCTTGTACATTCGCACGGTATGACAAAAAAAGCACAAATTTCTTAAGCAATGCGTGTACATCTCAAAAGACTGTGTTAACATGCTCTCGCTCTGTTAGCCGGAGTTATTTAAGTTAGATGAATAGTAAAAAATTGACATGTAAAATCGTTACCCGTTTTTGTAAGTAGTTTTTCCTTATTTCTTAGCAATATTAAATAATTCAATTATCAGCGCATTGCATTAAATGCAATCAACAACTTAGAAAATTTATGAATAAGGGACAAATTATGTCTAACACAAATACTGGCACTGTAAAATGGTTTAACGAAGAGAAAGGTTTCGGTTTCATTTCTCAAGACAACGGCGGCGCTGACGTATTCGTACACTTCCGTGCAATCGTTTCTGAAGGCTTCAAAACTCTGAAAGAAGGCCAAAAGGTTTCTTTCGAAGTTGAAAACGGTCAAAAAGGCCTACAAGCAGCAAACGTTGTTGCTCAATAATTAGCTCTTATAGCTAAAAAGAATTTTAAAGCGCTGATTTTTATCGGCGCTTTTTTATGCCTGCTTATAAACATTTCCCCTCTCGATACAGGCTTTCCCCCGTAAACTCTGAACAAATGCAAATCACCAGCCAAGCGTCCTCAACCTAGACTTTCTCAGTTAAAGCTCAACGATCAATTTACGTCACTTTTTGTATGCACTTCCCTAAACAACACTTAATTCTCAGCAATCTTTTGATACTAACTCACGCTACGCCGAAAGTTTGATAAGCCCAAATATGGTTAAAGAACAATCCATTAGATTACACTTATGAATACGCAATCGATATTCATAATAAAAATGAGTTATTTATCCAACCCTCATCCACTAATCATATAATTTTTAAAGCAAAGACCTTCGAAATCCGCTAACCTTGTTCGCAAGTGGCTTAGTTGTTTTGGTATCTGCAGTAAAAATAATGAACAAAGACGAATTTCAGAAATCCACCGCAAATCTAAAAAAAGCGGTGCCTCTTATGATGAAGAACAGGGTGTCAACGACACCTGCAAATTACGCACTTTGGTACACCTATGTCGATAACGCTATTCCCCAGCTGACTCAAGACATGGATGGTGTTTTAGAACACTACGGTATTTGTCCTCCTGCCGTTGGTGAGCAGCTATACAACAATTATGTTGCCAGCAAATCCGAAACCAATATCAATGACCTTCGCGCTAATTTGGAACTGTTAGTTTCTGAAGTTTCCAATTCAATGAATGACACCCTGACCGACACCTCCGCTTTTTCTGACATGATCGATAAAAGCTTCGAGGACTTGGCTCGTGTTGATAATGAAAGCCTATCTATTGATGAAGTCATGTCCTTAGTTCGACAGCTGGTGTCTGAATCCCGTCATATTCGTCACTCTACTCAGTTTTTAAACTCTCAGCTAAACTCTGCAACCTCAGAGATCACCAAGCTAAAAACCCAGTTAGTAGAAGTTCAGAAAGATGCGCTTTTCGATAGTACAACCACACTCTATAACCGTCGCTCTTTCGACCGTGACATAGAAACCCTGTGTGAAGCACAACAATCTTTGTGTCTGATTCTTCTCGATATCGACCACTTTAAAAATTTCAACGACACCTATGGCCACTTGTTTGGCGATATGGTGCTTAAAGCGATCGCTCGCAAGCTGAAGTTAAGTTGCCGTGAAGGTATTTCTGCCTATCGATTTGGTGGTGAAGAGTTCGCGCTGATTGTGCCTAACAAGTCTTTGCGTATTGCTCGTCAACTCGCTGATACCAATCGTCGCTCTCTAGAAAAGCTGTCGATTAAAGATCGCCGCAGTGGTCAACAAGTCGGCAGTATCACTGCATCGTTTGGTGTCGCTGAACTTGAACCCGGCGAATCAGCTCAATCGCTGATTGAACGTGCTGATAAGCTACTTTATGAAGCGAAATCACTTGGCCGTAACCGAGTCATGCCTTTGTAAAACACACCAACAATGCTCTTATCGACATATTAGTCGGCTCGTATTGAGACTAGAAAGCCCCAAAGACATTATCTTCGGGGCTTTTTCTTTAGTTGTATAAATTACTTTAGCTAACTAGGATTCACCGTTAGATCTGGAAGCAATAATTCAAGCAGTAGTCTTCACCACTCTTTGCTCTGAACTCTTTATCTTCACTGCATGCCTTTGGTTTACCCTTTGCGTCACCTTGAATCAAACTGATCCAGTGGCGCATCGCTGCAATGGTCTCTTCACGCATTGTGGTTGTTGCTTCCATTGGTGATTGGCCAAACGTGGTGCATGATTCCAACTGAATATCATCAATTTCTACTAGCTCAATACAACCTGTCCCTTTGTGGCAACCAAACATCACCTCTAGGTGGCTGCCACTGCCATCTCGAAACAAGATAGAGTCTGGGTCGTTCTTCTCACCCATGTACGCTACAAACTGCTTAGGGTGCTTCAGACCGCTGTGCTGACCGTCTTTAAAGTAAGCCATAATATGGCGGTAATCGACTACGTAGCTGGTTACGTCTTGATGTGAGCCATTCTCTAGTGGGAATAGTCGATCAAGCAGCTGCTTTGCTTTCACTTGCTTTTCAGTTTGCTGATTAGCATTGATTGTCTCCACGGCAAAGACAGCTTCAGCGATAAATGGCTTTGATTGTTTTTGGATTTCTGTTTTATCGAATGTAAGCATATTCATAGTCTTTCCCTCTTGACCAGTCCGGTGATAACCACCGATTTCTACAGCAAAAATGTGTCCTAGAGCAATTATTCCAAACTAACGTTTAATTTATTTGTCATTTTGTGAATTGCTTAGTTTGTAGATTAGCGCTTTTTTACATACAATTTCACAACAAAAATTTTACAATGTGAATTTTACAAATATGGCCTTGTCAAAAAGTTTAGTTCGTCAGTCACATTTCCTAGGTACGAAAATACGTAACCTAAGAAAACGTAACCATTTAACGATGGAAGACCTGTCTGCGCGTTGTATTAGAATCGACCCAGAATGTGCTCCTTCCGTTTCTTACCTTTCAATGATTGAACGTGGAAAGCGGGTTCCGAGCATCGATATGCTGGAAGTGATTGCACAGGTCTTTCAGAAGAATCCGACGTGGTTCCTCGACGACGAATCTGAACAACAAGCCATTGCTCCTGATAAGGGGAATCGTGGTGGGATAAGTGGCATGGCGCTCGAGCCGAGCTTCCTATTCTCAAACGACATCCTGCAAATTGCGATTCCTGAGATGCTGTCACAAACGGGCATTTCAGGCCGCCAGTTTGCGCACCTCTTGATTCGAGCACACCAAGAGAGCAACCAGAACCACTTCCCTGACCTTGAGCGCGCTGCGGAAGAGGTAGGCTTAAAACGTCTTAACCTCAGCGTAGAAGACCTGATAGACATCGCTAGAAGCCTAGGAATCAACATCCGCTGGGTGACGCGCACGCCGCAAGACGTCGTCGATGAGCTCGGAATTAACGCTAAGCAGTTAGTGACCTCCTTCTTTGAGCCTCCCGGTACTATCTTCTTAAACGAGATTCTTAAAGAGTATCCAACTCGTCTGAAATACGACCTTTCGGTTTATATCGGTCATTGCATTCTGCACAGCAAAGAAGGCCTAAAGAGTGTGTTGTCGGTCGGTAACAACAACACGTGGGACGACAACCAGGTATCAGGCTCTTCACAGCTCAACTCCCAAGATATTCTTCAAGCATGGCGAGACTTTGAATCCAGCTTCTTTGCTGGCGCACTTCTGTGCCCGAAAGTCCCGTTTAGGCAGCTACTTGACCGCACTGGTTACGAAATCGACGTTCACAAAAGAGCAGGGGTTTCCCCCTCTGTTGCGATGCGTCGAATGACTGTAGTATCGCCCTACCCTCACTGGCACTACTTTGATGCTTATGGGCCGGGGAAACTCAAGGCGGTATATCGCGGGAACGGGATTCCGCTACCTTGGGGAAATATGAGAACGGTCGCTGACCCATGTCAACATTGGGCTGTGTTCCGTCGATTATCAGAACCTCGAGCGGGAAGCTCGGCTCAAATCTCCATTTTGAACGTGGGTGATGAGCCAAGAATCTACTGCTGTGAATCCATCAATATGACGGATCCTGCGGGTAACAATCGTGTGTTGTGTGCTGGTATAGATCTCAACCCTGCAATTGATGCTCAAGGCGGTAATTCAAGAGACATAGCAGAGCAGCTTAAAGCGTCATGCGTTAACAATGGTGGCTCTGTGGCAATTCCGCGTAACATCAAAAAAGATCTCACGACAATAGCCAAGATTCTAAATATAAATTGGATTGAACGTGGGATTGAGACAGAGGCGAGGCTTATCTGCTCCAGAGGTGGAGAATGCCCACGCCAACCAAGCTGTTACTCTAAGTGTGGTGAGTAAAAAAGTAATAACAAAAAATAGAACCTAAATTTCAGGCAAAAAAAAACCAATCACAATAAGGGTGATTGGTCATATATTTTGTGTGAACAAAAAAGGTTCACTAACAACGTCAGTTGGCTAGGTGACCCTCGGCTTAAGAAGGGTCACCATTACTAATGCAGCATGCGTGCCAACTTTTAAAACACGTATTTACTACGCATCTGGACACGTATTGGCCGGATATCCTTGTTTGTTTTGCAAACTGGAATTGCAAATTGCAAAATCCAACAAAAACGCTAGTGATTATGTTATTATTAATGAATAATTAAAGATTCATTACCCTTCCCAAAAATGTCATATTTCCCTTAGATTCAATCACTTTAAACAGCAATAACCCCCCCCCCTAGCTTACTCAAGCTATACGGTTACTCAACATAAACAACACCCTAAACAACGCCCATAAAAAAACGCGAACATTGAGATTCAATATTCGCGCTTATTCGATTTCTATGACAGAAAGAACTTAACCCACGAGACGCCTTTTTATAAAGCGACTCATGTTCGTTGCTCTTTCAATATCTCAGAAAAGATTACTTCTGAGGAGCTGGCTTAGAACGGCTTCGAGACGGTTTGTTTGTAGAAGGTTTGTTGCTTGTCGGCTTATTTGACGACTTGCTTGGGCCGTAGCTACCGCCGTAACCAGACTTCTTAGGTTTGCCTGCAGGTTTACCCGCGTTGTTTGGCTTACCAGTACCGTTAGATTTACCCGCACCGCTTGGTTTGCTCAGAGTGTTCTGAGCACCTGCGTTATTTGCAGCAGGTTTATTGCCCGCACTACCGCGTTTAAAGTTGCTGCCGTTGTTTCTTATTGATTTATCTTCAGTTGTCGCAGCTGAGTTGTTTTCAGCAGGTTTCTTACCAGATGTCGGCTTACGCTTTGGAGCCGAACCATTACCAGCTACATGACGCTTGTTCTTACCTGCTGGCTTGTGCCCGCGAGCGTTATCACCAGAGCGTTGACCATCAGCATGTTCACGTGGCTGTTTTGCTTTCTTCGGTTTCTTAGGCTTGATTGGACGTGAATCCAACCGAGACTCAGGTAACTTATTTACTGGAGAGAAACCTTCCAGTTCACGACGCTCTAGCACTTGTTGAATCAGGCGTTCAATACCGAACAGCTCACCCACTTCATCAGCACAAACCAATGAAATCGCTTTACCTACTTCACCTGCACGGCCAGTACGACCGATACGGTGTACATAGTCTTCTGATACATGAGGAAGATCGAAGTTAACTACTTGAGGCAGTTGCGGGATATCGATACCACGAGCGGCGATATCAGTTGCAACAAGTACTCGTACCTTACCTGTTTTGAAGTTCTCTAAGGCTTTAGTACGTGCACCTTGGCTCTTGTTACCATGGATAGGTGCAGCAGTGATGTCTTGCTCTTCAAGGAAGCGAGCAAGCTTGTTCGCACCGTGTTTCGTCTTGCTGAACACCAACACTTGTTGCCAATCGTTATCTTTGATTAGCTTCGCTAGCATTGCGCTCTTTTTCTTTTTGTCTACGGGGTAGATGCTTTGCTCAACCGTTTTTGCCGTCGAGTTTGCAGGGCTTACTGAAATCTCAACAGGATTGTTCACTAAGCCTTTCGCTAAACTGCGGATATCATCAGAGAACGTCGCTGAGAACAGTAGGTTCTGACGCTTCTTAGGCAAGAAAGCTAAGATCTTACGAATATCGCGGATGAAACCCATGTCTAGCATGCGGTCCGCTTCATCTAGCACTAGGATTTCTAGTTGGTCAAAACGCACTGCATTTTGGTTGTATAGGTCAAGTAGACGACCAGGTGTTGCCACCAACACGTCACTACCTTTACGCAGTTTTTGCATCTGAGGGTTAATCTTCACACCACCAAACACTACCGTCGAAGTCAGCGGTAAGTTAATACCGTACTTCACTACGCTGCCATTCACTTGCGCAGCAAGCTCACGAGTTGGCGTTAGCACGAGCGCACGAACTTGGTTCTGACGTACGCGAGTACCTTTCGATAACATTTCAAGAATAGGTAGCGTGAAGCCTGCAGTTTTACCTGTACCTGTTTGAGCAGCGGCCATAACATCTTTGCCCGTTAGGACAGCTGGCACGGCTTTCTCTTGTATTGGTGATGGCTTATCGTAACCTTGTGCTTCAATAGCTTTAAGGATCGGTTCAGAAAGGCCAAGGGAGGTAAAACTCATAGATTATTTTCTCAGTTGAATAACATTTAGTATGAGCAACACGTTAAAAAGTGCGTTGCTTCAGCTTTTGCTCATCAAATACATTGATACGGAGCAAAGCGCGGTATTCTGAGGCTTTTCCCCCCATTCAGCAACTAAATTCTAATCGCAGCTAAAATTCAACCTAGATAACTTGTCGCTTCTGTTCGTACATTTTTTCATCAGCGGCTTTCAAGAGCGCATCGACATCATTGTAGTTACTATTGTGAATAACCCAACCCACACTGATTCTGAGATAAATAGAGTGCGCTTCGTACACAACTGGCGCCGAGCATATCGCCTTTCGTAGTTTAGTCACGATTGAAGATACGTGTTGATCATCGATGATGCGCGGCAACAAGACCAAGAACTCATCACCGCCTATCCTTGCAACGATATCTGAAACACGCAGCTCACTTCTTATGCGGTTAGCACACTCAATCAATACCTGATCGCCTGCCGCGTGACCATAAGTGTCGTTGATTGCTTTAAACCCATCGAGGTCGATATTTACAACGGCAAAGGTTCTCGCTCTCTGTTTTTGAGTGGGTTTGAAGGCCTGTTTGAGGCTATACATGAAGTATCGACGATTCGGTAACATCGTTAGCTCATCATGCATAGAGCGGCTATCTGCAATCCGGTACAGACGATAAATAGTAAAGAAGGCAAACGCCAACACTAATATAATGGAGTAGCCTACCAGCCTTACCGCTTGGATTCGATACCAAGGCTCATCCATCAATACATGTTCGTTACCGGAGAGAGCAAGGTACCACCCCCCGTATGGGAAACTCACCTGTTCAGTGGCGAACGCATTATCGAACACATCCTGAGTGCCATAAAAGACAGCGCCATCTTTCCCTGAACTGTTTGCACCACGAATTGCTAATTCATACTTGTTCTCTATCTTGCCGATTCCAACATCTTCAAACAGCTCATCTAAACCGATAACAGCACTGGAGACACCCCAGTAATCTTGATTGAAAGGCGGGTCTCGGAAGATCGGAGTGCGTGCAATGAGGGCTTGTCCACCTTGAAACAGCTCAAAAGGACCGGCAATAAAGGTGTTGCCAAGATTACGGGCTATCTCAACAGACTCCCATTGATTTGGGTGATCACGATAATTAATACCGAGAATCTGCTCATTACCTTCCATCGGGTAAACAAAGTTTAGAATGTCGTCTTTGGCGAGTCCGATAAGTCGAATATGGAAGCCATCTTGAATGATATTCTCAGCAATCTTATCCCAATTTTTCACCTCACCATCGGGGTTGATGGTCACTAAGGTCGAGAAATTATTGAGGATATACATATCTGACACGATCGCGGCTTCAATCCGAGAACGAATAATGGATAGTTGCTTTTTTGCCTCTGAATACGATTCGTTTTTAAGAAAAGTTAATTGCTTGGCATGAAAGAACTCAATTGCGCTTACTATCGCAAGGAAAAAAAGAAAAGATACTACTCTGGCAGACCACTGCTTGCTAGAACCACTTGGCATTTACGAACCTCTAACACTATTGTTCTATATACTGCCTTATAACGGCTCATTTCTGGCTTATTGCCCCAGTATGCCGCTAAGTCATTAAAAATCCATACTGACGTCGACTATCTATCAAATATTGAGTGATCCATCACTTCAAACTTCTTTACTAAACGAATGGTTTAATCAAAAAGGGTTAGTGAACCTTATAAAGCTTACATTGTATTGACTCAACGCTTACATTGAAGGATTCATCAATGTTATTTTACATAGACTAATAATCAGCTTGGTACCTCACGACATGAAGTTAAAAACTATCACACTGTGTACATTGCTATCAGCCTCGGTTGCCGTTCACGCACAAGAAAACGTTCAAGCGCCAACCGCAGTGAACGTTCAATCCCAAGCAGATTCGCTCAATTCTCAAGAACAATCTTTCAAGCAATCTGCAGACCTAATTCGCACCACCTACGAAAGCCAGCTTTACACCCTGCCTGCATTCAAAGAAGGTCACTACGGGCTGCGCATGTATCGTCAAACATTAGACGATAAGTATTCAGCGGCGGTGTGGAGCGACATGGCTCGAGTGGCAAGCAAGCTCAGCACCCTGTCGAATGACGTTCAAACCATGGAACAAATCGTACTCTACTCAGAGAAGCGAGTTGCATCTTATATTGGTGATAACGATGAGCGCAGTATTCGACGCTACAACATCACCAAGCACATGCCTGAATACCTTTACCTTGGTGTTGACCTTCTAGGCTCTATGGCTCGTGCTAACGAATACGGTTTAGAACACAAGAACGATGCCAAGCTACGCGAAATCATTCGTCGCTATGACTTCTCACGATACGTGACCAATGAAGACATGGTGAAAGCGTGGGCCGCTCAATTAGCGAATCAGGTTTACTGGTTGCGCCAACTGGGTGAGCAGGATGTCGTTGATGAGTTTGTCGATACCTTCAAAAAAGCGTATCCAGACGATAAAGACAAAAAACTCTCAAGCCAGCAATTCGGCAATAAGATCTATGGTATGACACACGTCATCTTCGGCGACTCAGAATATTACCAACATCAAGTAAGCGAACAAGACCATCAATGGATCTACGATTACTTTAGAGAAAACATCGATACGATTCTGCTGCGTGCGAAAGAAGATGTGATTGCTGAGGTTGGATTAACCTTCTTATTGGCAGGTTTAGAAGATGACCCAGTTCTAGAGAAAACTCGACTCGCGATTCAAGCTTCAATCGATGAGAAACAAGGCATGATCCCTTCAATTACTGGCGATTTTGACCTTGAGTACGGTGAACACCGCAACGTATTAGCAATCATGCTACTCGATTGGCAGCAAGTGAATGAAGCGCCGACTTATGAAGGCAACCCTAAGGTGTTTACTAACATCCCTTACGGACTCATTAAAAACCAACCACCGAAGAACTAGCAACATACCTAGCCTAGGTTCATCATAGAACCCAAAAAGCCTCATACCTTTCAAGGCTGCGGCTTTTTGCTGTTTACTACGTCAGTACTCGTATCAAAAGTTGTTAATATCAAAACCTGCGTAAAGATAAAAACAAAGACGACATCAAGCTCCTGACACGGCTTTGTTCATCACTATCGTAAAATCCCCTTCTGCGTAGCCCTCCGTTAAAGAGACATCATCGCAGAGCGTTTTACAGAAACGATAGACACCTTGAGGGTGATAACTCATCAAGGTATTACGCGAAGGATACTGGCTTGAGTTGAGAAGATTAAAAATCACCGTCTGATTCGCCAGTTCATACATGCGAGTAATCATGTTTGTCAGATAATCAGAATCACGAGAGATGTAGTTCAGTGAACCACTAGCGATGACAATGTCGTGCGCCTCAAGGTTCATTTTGCTCATATCACCCGCCAAAAACTGACAACGATCTTCTGTGTAGTTTTGCTTCGCCTTCTTAAGAAAGCCTACGTGTTGGTCAACGCCGGTATAAGATTGAATACGATAGATGCTGTCGAGCAGTTCAAACAGCTCGCCATAGCCGCAACCCAAATCTAAAACACTCTTCTTTTCGAAGTCCGCCGCACGAGCGATTACTTCAAAGCGACACAATTGACTCTCTTCGCTAGTCCAACCTAAAGCTTTAGCCTTGTCGCCATTCGAGCGGTTAGTCTGTTTTCGATGATAGCGATACACCTTCCAACGATCGAGCCAGTGCATTACGAGAAATCCACCCACACTTCACGACCTCCAGCCAGCTCTTGGTTATGGTATTGCCATTGATATTGCGCGAGCAGCTTTTCGGTGAGCTCTAACCCTAGACCAAAGCCCAAATGATTGTCTTCTATCGTGCCGCCAGTATTGTGATTAACAATGGTGACTTTCGAGCCTACCTGAACGATGACCACGGTACCGCTCCCTGTGTGTTGGAAAGCATTGCGAATCAAATTGGTCAGCACGATGCGAGTGAGTCCGACTGGCAACTGACATTGTGTGTCGTCGCTTTCAAGATTCACAGCCACGGCTTTGCCATTCAATAGATAGCTTAAATCGTGGTTTATTTGTTGCAGCAGTTCGCCGAGATGTACGTTTTCCAGAGGCAGATCTTTGTCTTGTTGTCGGGTAAGCCACAACAAGGTTTCTGTCAGATCTGTCATGGTGAAACCCGCGCGCTTGATTCGATCAATGACTTCAAGCTGCTTTTCTGGGCTCTTACCCTTTTGAATCAGCTTCTCTAGCAGTTCACTATTTGTTCTTGTGACCGCAATAGGAGTACGTAATTCGTGGCTCGCGTAACCCAAAAATTTCTGCTCTCGTTCTAAGCTGTTTTGAACCGAACTCAAACTATCACGAATGATGTTAGCCAAGGTGTTCAGTTCACTAAAGTGAAAATCTGGTGTCGGTTCATTGAGGTTATCTTTATCTAGCGATTTGGCCCAGTTCTTTAGCTGCTCAACAGGCGATGCCACCTTACGTAACACCAAAACCAAGATAACGAAAAACAATACAATCGCACCCAGTGCGGTCAAAAAAATCGTGATAAAGTGCGGAAGCCCTTCGTCATTAATGAAAGGGTCATGTTTTTGAGCAAACACCGCAGAAACATAACGAACTTCATTACCTTTCATCACCTTCATGGCGAAATAGCCTTTCTCCGGAGGTGAGAATATAGATTTGCCAATGATTATTTTGGTCATTCGGTTGAATTGCAGTTCGTTCTGGTTGAGGTTGTTCTGAATACTTTGTGGCAAGTCGCTCCATTGGGTCGCCACCGTAAATTCTTGATTGGTCATAGGCTTGCCTGCCTTCACCGCATCTTGTTGCGCTTGGGCAATCATAGAGCCACGCATAGCGATATCCATCCCCGAGACAAAGTAGTTTACGCTCAACGCAGAAAGAACCAGAATCGTCGTGACACCTGTAACCAGAATCGCCAACAAAACGTAGATCCTTAGGCTTGGTCTGATCTTCATGCTTGTCGTAACTCCTTAATCGCAAAACCTTTACCCGCAATGGTATGCAGCAGCTTATTGTCTTGTTCCGCATCCACTTGTTTACGCAGATTGAAGATATGCACTTTTAAGCTGTTACTGTCTGGTTGATCGTCGCCCCACACGCCCTGCATGATGGTCTCGCGAGAAACAGGATTAGGGCTAGAACGCATCAAGATTTCCAGTATTTTGAGTGCGGTAGGCGAAAGCTTTAAAGGGGAATTATCACGATAGGCTTGATGCTGTTTGAGATCGATTTCCAAATCGCTTACCGACAAGCGGCGAACCTGACCACTGCGTCGCTTCGCCAGCACTTGTACTCGAACAATCAACTCTTCCATTGCAAAAGGTTTCACTAGGTAATCATCGGCCCCTTTTGAAAAGCCTGTCAGCTTATCATCAAGCGTATCACGTGCCGTCAGCATCAAAACGGGTGTATCAATGCCCTGCGATCTGAGATTCTCGCACACCTGTAAGCCGTTCATTTTAGGCAAATTGAGATCGAGAATGACCGCGTCATATCGGTTTGCTTCGATGAGGTTGAGTCCAGCTAAACCATTCGCTGCATGATCGCACTGGATATCTTCTAAATCGAGGTAATCAATAACCGCAGTGGCTAAATCGAGGTCGTCTTCAACCAAAAGCAATTGAAGCTTATCTGTGAGTTTATTAGTGACGGATTCTGCCATCGTGAAGACCTCTATTGTTAGTTGTAGTGTAGCTTTGTAGTGATCTTTAATATCTTGTTCGGTAATGAACCTAGACCGAAGTTGCTGAGGCTCGCTCGGCAATCATCAGCCTAGATATCATCATTAGCTTAGCTATTGTTAAGCCGTTTGTTCAGCGCCTTTGACTCGATTTGTGACTTTAAGAATCAGAGACTTAATCTCACACTGAATCATTAACAATGCTGGCGTTAGAATCAGTGTAATAAACGTCGCAAACAAAATACCGTAGCCTAGCGCCGCTGCCGCAGGGATCAGGAACTGAGCCTGCAGAGACGTTTCACTTAATAGTGGCGTCAAACCTGCGAACGTGGTGACCGATGTGAGTAACACGGCTCTTAGTCGACCAGAACACGCTTCAACAATCGCATCGTGAACCGACTTACCTTTCTCTTTGATTAGCTCGTTAAAACGAGAAACCAACAACAAGCTGTCGTTCACCACCACACCGCTCAACGCAAGGATACCGTTTAACGATAGGATACTGATTGTTAAGTCATTCCACCAGTGCCCTAAGATTGCCCCAACAATGCCAAATGGAATCGCTGTCATGATGATCACAGGTTGAATGTAAGACTTCAGCGGGATAGCAAGCAGCGTATAAATCGCTATCATGGCAAGTATGAACATACTCATCATTGAACTAGCCGTCTCTTCTTGTTCTTCCGTTTCGCCAGCAAAGTCGACCGTTAATCCCGGGTATTGCGCTTCTAAATCGGGTACTAATGTGTCTTGCAACTGATGAACAAGCTCAGCAGGTGCAACCACGTCTTTATCTAATACTGCACTGATGTACACCGCTCGTTGGCTATCAATACGTGTGATCTCTGATACTTGGTAATCAGAATATACTTCAGCCACGGTGCTCAAAGGCACCACGGTACCGTCGTTGGTTCTCACGCTCGATTGCTTGATATCCGCAATGGTTTGGCGATCCGATTCTGGGTAGCGCACACGGACTTTTACCTCATCCTTACCACGTTGGAACTGCTGAACAATATCACCACCAAACGCTTGCAATACTTGCTGTGAAAGACTTGCAGTATCAAAGCCTAACGCACGGCCTTGCTGTGTTAATTCAAAACGATACTGAGGCTCACCAAGATCCAAGTTATGGTCAATACCACTCACACCTTCAATCGCTTGCAGCTTGGTTAAGAACTCATTACCCGCCGCAGTCACTGATTCTTCGTTCCACGCTTTCAATTCTACTTTGAAGTTGTCGACCATCTCCATTTTAGACAAGACTTTGAGCTTCTTAACCCCTTCCATCTGGCCCACAGTCTCTTGCCAAGCATCAGCAAACTCATTCGATGTGTAGACACTGTCGCTGTCCAATTCAATTTTAACTTGACCAGAGTCATCAGCATCCGCGATAACTTGAAGACTCAGCAGTTCAGATGCTTCATCTTGAGCACCGTATTGCGCTCTCAGAGTTTCATCCGTTTGGGTTGCCGCCGCTTCAAGCACCAACAAGTTTTGTTGTGTTTGACCAAAGCTCGCATCGTTTTGCATCGACATATCGGCAGTTACCGTATCGCCCGGCATATCAGGGAAGAACGCTACACGAACCGCCCCCGTCATTGGTAACCCAGCAACTAAAATAAGCAATGACAAGAAAACCATCACTACCGCATAACGCAGTTTCAACGCCCATTCAATTACGGGGCAGTAGATACGCTTATTAAACCAACCTAGCCCAGTATCGGCAGCATGTTGAACGCGAGCCCACAGCCCCTTCTTCTCACTACGCTTAGTATTAATATGAGCAAGGTGCGATGGCAGAATGAACTTAGACTCAACTAAAGACAGCAACAAACAGATAGTCACGACCGTGCCGAATTGAGCGTAAATTTGCCCCATTTTACCGTCAACATTCGCTAACGCTAAGAAGGCAACAACTGTCGTTAACACACCAAATATAGTTGGTGATGCCACCTTCATGGTGCCTCGTATAGTACTGCCTATCGAATCGCCTTCTTCTTTGCGCGTGGAATAGATACTTTCCCCAACCACCACCGCATCATCGACTACTATCCCGAGCGCCATAATGAAACCAAAGGTGGTCATTTCATTGATGGTTAACCCCATGAAGGTATCTGTCATGAAGAACATGGTGCCAAAAAAGACAAACGGTAAGCCAGCTGCTACCCAGAAAGCGACACGCACGTTTAAGAATACCGCTAACACCATGAACACCAATGCAATACCGGTGAGCGCGTTCTTCATCAATAGGCTTAAGCGGTCTTTGATCATGGTACTTTTGTCGTACCAAGTTTCGATTTCGACATCGCTCGGCAGCATGTTGCTGTTTTCCCAGCGTTCTACCACTTTCTCTGCTTGTTCAACAATGCTGACGACGTCTCCGTATTCATCCATCACGATCTGAATTGCCATCGCATTCTGTTGGTTATAGCGAGACAGCATGAAAGTGTCGTCGGCAAACATGTCTTCTACATTGGCAATATCACCCAAGGTAATTTGCGTACCGTCAGTCGTCGTCATCACCGGAATCGCATTGAAATCTTGGATCTCATACGCCTGTTCAGAAACCTTCAAACGAACCGTTTTTTCGCCATTGCGAAGGCTAGTCGAGATAGCCGCAGAAGATTCCGCATTGATCGCTTCAGAAACGTCAGTCAGAGTTAAGCCGTAAGCCTGTAGCTTGTTCTCATCAACCTCAACCGAGATCATAGGATCGGCTTTGGCTTTGATTTCCAAATCACGAATGGATGACTGGCTCAGTAGATCTGATTTCAATTGCTCGGCTAAGCTCTGCAGCGTTGCTCTGTCTGCATCCCCATAAAGCTGTACCCATAAGGCATGATCTTGCATGCGAGCTTTATCAATCACAGGATTATCAGCGCCAGAAGGCAGGTTATTGATCGCATCTACCTTGGTTTTTACGTCGGCTAATAGGGTATCAAGATCGTAAGTGCTGGTTTTTTCGATCGAAACATGGCTGCCATTCGCATCAGACGTTGACGTAATACGCTTAATGCCCGGTACGGTTTCTAACGCATCTTCAATCTTAATCGCTAGGCCTTCTTCCGCCTGAATAGGGTCACCACTGTCATAGGTCACAGATACAGTTACCACATCGGGTTCAAGGCTTGGAAATGCTTCTTTACGTAGCGTGTTAAGCGATAAAAGACCGATGATGATCACGCCCACTAACAACAAATTCGCCGCTACAGAGTTATTCGCGAACCATGCGATTGCGCCAGTGTGTGGTTTAGTTGGCTTCTGGTTACTGTCCGCTTGGTTATTCGGTTTCAACTCATGAGACATGACTAACCCTCCGCCTTAGCCAGAACGACCATGCCCGCTTTAAAGCTGCTTAACGGACGCTTAACCACTTGTACACTGTCACCAATTTCCACGCCCAGTTTGGTAGGGTCGATATAAATCAAACCACCCTTTTCAAATTCAACATTCGCGTTTGATTTCGAAAGTTGACCGCTATCATCCACAAACCACAGGTCACCTTGTTGCGAAAGTGCAGAAGCCGGAAGCTCCCACAATTGAGTTAGTTGCTTACCCGAGATCGTTGCTTGCACGAACGTGCCTGGATAAAGATCTTTCTCTTGCTCCAAAGGATTATCGACTTTAACGATCAATGAACGTTGACGCGTGTCTTGTTGTAAATGCTGCTCTACTCGCTCAACATAACCTTGCCATTGGAATTGACCATCAGAACTCGATAGAGTCACTGGCCACGGCTGCTCTTTCAGTTGGGTGTTATCGCTGTTGGGTAGGCTCAACCATTGGCTTTCAGAAAGGGGGACAGAAACTTCAACCTCATCAACGCTGTATAACGTGGCTATCTGAGCGCCCGTTTGTGCGTAGCTTCCCGGTTGAACATCACGGCTCACGACCAACGAATCAAAAGGGGCAACC
Source organism: Vibrio sp. 10N.247.311.13 (assembly GCF_041467595.1). NCBI lineage: Bacteria > Pseudomonadati > Pseudomonadota > Gammaproteobacteria > Vibrionales > Vibrionaceae > Vibrio > Vibrio sp. 10N.247.311.13. The sequence goes on from NZ_JBFSUX010000024.1 coordinate 52,939, forward strand.
AAGGTTGTTTTTTCGAGGTCTTGCTCAGCCTTTACCAACTCTAGCTTGGCGTTCTCCAAGGCTGCTGTTACTTGTGCCAGTTGTGGCTCACGTAATACTAAAGGTGAATCCGGCTCGCCAGACAAACCAGAACGTTGCCATTCAGACTTAGCTTGTTCGCCTTGCCTCTGTTCTTCCAATAAATCCAGTTGAGCTTGAGCAACATTCGCCTTCGCTTGGGTTACCGCTTGTTGGTAACTGGTCGAATCGATATTAGCGATCACTTCACCTTGGCCAATCACTTGCCCAGTTTCAAACTGCGAGCTGATTGTTTCTACTCGGCCACCAACTTCCGTCGAAAACATCAATTCGTAACGCGACTTCGCTTCCCCGTAACCCACCACTTCTGCTTGGTAGTCACCGAGAGTGGCAAGTACCACAGACACTTGCTGTTGCTGTGAAGCAGGTAAGGTCGTCGTATCAATAGACTTGGTTTGAATAGGCGTAGCTTGAGGTTCTGAAACCGTTAGTTCATTCGTCTTTTGAGGAGCAGGAGCCACTTGTGAATCGTTGTAAGCAAGGGCAGCAAAAATGCTTGAACCAGCCACTAAGGTGATTGCAATTGTGATGGTGTTCAGTTTCATGAAGATACTCCCAAGCCCAGAGCTAGGCCTAAATCAATTCGGTTTACGAGACGGTTATAAATGGTTTGTGTTAACTGCGCTTCAAGGTCATAGGTTTGCTGCTGAACAGTAAGTAGATCAAAAATGTCGACCAAACCCTGACGGTATTTCTCTTCATAGCTAGTGAAGCTGCGTTGTGCGCTTACCAAGGCGTTCGTTAGGTGTTGCTGTTGAAGCGTTAATGAGGACTCTTGCCCCATTGCGTTTTCCACTTCATTCACCGCATTGAGCAGTGTTTCTTGGTAAGCCCAGTAGCTGGTTTCTGTGGTTAGGTCAGCAATTTCTGCCTGTGCTTTTAGCTTGCCACCTTGAAACAGTGGTGCTGACACTTGGCCAAGCGCACTCCACAAAGGCCCGGTAAGCAGAGCTTCGCTCGGAGAATCCGCCATATCGGTTAGGCTGGCAGATAAGCTGATAGATGGCAGCATCGCTTTGTACGCCGCGTCAGCACGCAATGTTTCTGCTTCGATATTAAAGAAAGCGGCTTGAAGATCGGGACGACCTGCTAGATCTTGTGTCGGCATGTTTTCTAGCGGATTAATGATGGTTGGGAATGAACCGAGCTCAGCAAGGGATAGCTCATCAGATTCACCACTCCATTGCCCTGTTAACAAAACCAACTCACGTCGACTTTGTGCAAGCTGCTCACGGTAATCAGCTAAGGTTGCTTGAGTCGATGCGCTGCTGGTTTTTGCATTATCTAGATCTTCAAGGCTACCTAGCCCTGCTCGATAACGTTCTAAAACAAGTTCTTCATTGTTTTCTAGAATCACCAAACGCTGCGTTTCAATATCAACAAGCTGTTGCTTCAAACTGATATCAAGCCAACCTCTCATCACACTCGCGACCAAAAGATCTTGAGCGCCCTGAAGGTTAGCCTGAGACGTCGCAATGTCTTTCAAAGCAGCGTTGTTTGTGTCTGCAAGCTTCTGCCATAGATCGAGCTCCCAACCAACCGTGACATCAGTGGTGTAGGTTTCAGTAGTGCTTGAGCCGTTAGTGCCTTCGTCAGCTTGACCAGAAAAGCTCGCATCGACGGTTGGTAAGCGATCACCTGAAGTTACACCTTGCTGCGCATAAGCTATTTTGAGTGCTGTAATGCTTTGTTGGAGGCTTGGGCTGTTCTGCAGAGCGCGCTCGATATAGAGATCGAGCTCCGGTGCATTCACTAAATCGGTCAGTTGTAGGTTTTCAGCGTCTCGATCTTGTTGAGTCGACGCTTGATCACTAGAAGCCTGTTGAATCAGCTCTGCGAGTAAGCTTTGTTGTGTCTGATTAGTGCTTTGCTCAGCGAGTGAAACATAGTCGGCCTGACTGGTTGTCGTGCAACCCATCAATCCGATTAGAGCAAGTGAAATAAGGGAATGTTTTAAAGGAAGATTCAATTTCATCTTCTTGTCTCCTGTAAGAATGGAGACAAGATAACGAGCTGGGGGTTAAGAGAGGGTTAAGGCGAACGTTAACCCCAAAAGAAAATACAAAAAGCGTACGTTTAAACTTCAGCTTTACGCTTCTGACTTGCTTGAAAAGAGCCCACCGATTTTATAACCGATCGCATAGCAAACCACGGCGACAGTGACAAATACCAATGCCGAGAAGAAATACGCTACAGACGCTGCGGCACCAGCCCCCCACACGACGCTGAACACCAAACCGAGATAAGCCTCTTTTGGCCACTGGTAGATAGGAAACTGAGCGCCGCCAGCAATTAGGTAAACCATCGCAAACAAGCCAATGAAGGTAACAATAAGACCGATGAGAACGCGAATGTTCATGGAGAGACCCTTGATTAATTTAGCTTGGTTGCCATTGTTCCTAGTCGAAAGCGGATATGCTTAGTCGGAACCGAATATTCTCAATCGAAATCGAATGTGCTTAATCGAAGCCGAATGTTATTAATCGCAACCTGATGATATTCAAGTATATCGGATAAAAGGAGCTGGCTCTATTACTCTTCCGAGTGAACTTTTACTCACGATAGACAAATTACAGTCGACGGCCAAAACCTGATTTCGCCTGATTAACAGGCACAAAAAAGCGGACACCCTTCTCACGTTAACTCCGTAAGCAAGGTGTCCGCTTTTACTCAATTTAGGCGCTTTAACTGAATCTAGCTTAAAGCAGGATGAAAATACCCGCTAAGCATGCACTCATTAGGTTTGCTAGCGTACCAGCAGCTACAGCTTTCAAACCTAAGTTTGCAACTTCAGCACGGCGCTCTGGTGCCATAACACCGATTGAACCTAACTGAATCGCGATAGAACCAATGTTAGCAAAGCCACATAGAGCAAAAGTCACGATCACTTGGCTGTGTTCAGATAACAGAGCTTTGTTCTCAACGAAGTCGATGAAAGCAACAAACTCGTTCATAACGATCTTCTGACCGATGTAAGAACCCGCCATCAATACTTCGTCACTTGGGATACCGATCAGCCATGCAAGAGGCGAGAACAGGTAACCAAAGATAGCTTGTAGCGTAATACCCGCAAAACCGAACGTTTCACCTAGGCTTTCTAGGCCAGTGTTGACCATCGCAATCACACTCACGAATGCAACCAACATAGTACCAACCGCTACCGCAACCTTCATACCGTTCATCGCGCCGCTTGCCAATGCATCAATCACGTTGCTTTGGTCAGCTTTATCTAGTTCGATATGGTCGTAATCACTTGGTGTGCTGCGCTCAGGAACAATGATCTTCGCCATTAACAGACTGCCCGGAGCCGCCATAAAGCTTGCAGCGATAAGGTATTTAAGCTCAACACCAAGGCCAGCATAACCACCAAGTACACTACCCGCTACCGACGCCATACCACCTGCCATTACAGCAAACAGTTCCGAACGAGTCATAGACTTTAAAAAGGGACGAATAAGAAGAGGAGACTCACCCTGAGAAAGGAAGATATTACCTGTAGCAACCAGAGATTCAGCTTTACTTGTACCCAGCAGTTTTTGCACCGCTCCGCCCAAGATTTGAATCACTTTCTGCATAACGCCTAAATAATAGAGCGCAGAGATCAAAGCACTGAAGAAGATAATGATTGGAAGTACGCGAATCGCGAAAATGAAACCTTCAGTAGCCAGATCACCAAATAGGAAAGCGATACCAACGTCTGCAAAACCAAGCAAACTCGAAACGCCATTGCTTAGGCTTGTTAACGCCAGTTGTCCCCAAGGGAAATACAATACTAAGGCTGCAAAACCGATTTGAAGTAATAGTGCACGAGAGACCGTTTTCCAGTTAATTGAAGAACGACTTTCAGATAACAGGTACGCGCAAGCAATCAGTGCAAGAACACCGACAAAACCAAATAGAATATTCATAATGTGTCCTAGTAATCCTTAAAGAGTGAACATGAGCCAAGCAAATGACATCAAAGGAACAGGACAAAGAACCGCAAGCAAAACGCTACGCGATGAAGGAGCTAACAGGGTTAGCGAATGTAACAACGAGTTGTTCATGTAAAAAATCACCTTATACAAGCAGTGGAACGTAGCTGGTCCGGTCCGTGGGGTCATTCACATATCCATGTGACGGCTTGTATTGGCTAAGCACCGGCTTAAAACCGGAAGAGAAGTATAAACAGTTAAGTGAGACTTTCATCACATTTTTTAACGCAAACGATCGCGCGATCAAGGATTAAGCAAAATGTATTGTTTGTCGTCGTTTTCGAGCTTCAAAACTGTAAACAATCTGTAGGGAGTTGAATTTGTAATGTTAAGTCTTTAAGTGTGTGAGCGTAATCACTCGGTTAATTCTGTGTGATTCTTACTACTTTTCTGTGCTCTGCCTCATTTCCCGAGACTTCAAGATTCATCTTAAGTTTAGATGCGTATATACTTTGTATGACCTCACCAAATAATTATCTATAAAATACCAATAGAGCTGATTAGATATAACAGCCATCGAGACTAAGAGAGGAAACACGTGAAGAAAATGGAAGCTCCGCACGACATGAACAATGGAGCTAGATTCAAAACAAATAGACACGGCTATGTGACAGTAGTTGAATATTATAATACCTATACTGTTATTGTCGCGTTTGAAAATACTGGAAATATCCGCGCTATCAGTGCGGCGAAATTACGTACAGGTCAACTCACCGATCGTTCTGTCGCGCCTGAATCAATTATGATTGGTGAAAAGGTTGAATCGGTTAAACACGGGATACTAACCATTACTCAAGTTGAATCTGAAAATATTGTGGTACTGACCAATGCCAATAACGAAGAAATTAGAATGTTATTGCCTGCCGTACAGAAAATGAAAGATAAAACAGAAGAAGTCGACAGTGAAAATATTGCCTCCCCAAAACCAACCTCTCTTAGCGAACTGACTAAAAGAAATAAAAAGACCAAAGACGTTAATAGCATGCTTAAGAAAATGCTTACTGACTACGGTCGATACGATTAACTCTCTGTTTTCAACAATAAAGCCTCTATAGATTTATATTCTAATATAAAAACTAGTTAAGCCTGCCTTTCTCAATAAAATACGTTGCATATTCGAGTGAAAAGTTAAATTTGATCAAAGTCTCACTCTGGATCTTTACTACAAATTAACGAGATCTCCATCACAATCTCATTTTAGTTTTGTGATGGTGATCTTATTGAAATCTGAATACTTCCATTACTATGCTCTCACACAATAAGAGAACGAAGTTTCTCAACCCCTAAAATCCAATTGAGACAAATATTATGAAAAAGATTCTTGTAGTTTGCGGTAACGGCCTTGGTACTTCTCTAATGATGGAAATGGCAGTAAAAGAAGTCGCTAAAAAAATCGGTTTCGAAGCAGAAGTTGATCACGAAGATCTTTCATCTGCAGCATCAAGCAATGCGGATATTTGGGTTGCAGCAACAGACGTTGCAAACCAACTAAAAGACGCTGGTAAAGAGAATATCATCAGCCTTAAAAATATTTTTGACAAAGCATCTATTGAAGAACAACTAAAAACTTTCATGTAAGGTCAAAATTATGCAAAACTTTTTCGAGTTCATGCTCGGCTTATTAAAAGAGCCGGCGATCATGGTAGGTTTAATTGCTTTTATCGGCCTGGTTGCACAAAAAGCAGATGTTTCTACCATTCTAAAAGGCACAATTAAAACCGTAATGGGTTTCCTAATTTTAGGTTTTGGTGCTGGCGCTCTTGTTGGCGCACTAAATAACTTCTCTGTTGTATTTACTGAAGCATTCGGCGTAAGTGGTGTTATTCCAAATAACGAAGCAATTGTTGCATTAGCACAAGAAGCATTCGGTTATGAAATGGCTCTAATTATGTTCTTCGCATTCGTTGTGAATATTTTATTGGCTCGTTTAACACCTTTAAAATATATTTTCTTAACGGGTCACCACACAATGTTCATGTCTATGCTGGTAGCGGTAATCCTGTCTACAGCTAACATCGAAGGCACTGCTCTCGTTGCAATCGGCTCGATCATTGTGGGTTCACTGATGGTTATCATGCCTGCACTTGCTCAAAAATACACAGAGAAAGTGATGGGTACTGATCAGTTGGCGATGGGTCACTTCTCAACGTTCTCATACTTAGTATCGGGTTACATTGGTAGCAAGTTTGGTGACACTTCAAAATCAACAGAAGACATCAACGTACCTAAAAGCCTAATGTTCCTGCGTGATACGCCAGTTGCTGTAGCAACAACAATGGCTATCTTCTTTATGTTTGCCTCAATTGTTGCTGGCGGTGACTTTGTTGAAACAGTATCAGGCGGTCAAAACTGGGTAGTATTCACCTTCATGCAATCTCTTGTGTTTGCCGGTGGTGTTTACATCGTACTGCAAGGTGTGAAGATGCTGATTGCTGAAATCGTTCCTGCATTCAAAGGTATCTCTGACAAGCTAGTACCGGGCGCAAAACCTGCTCTAGACTGCCCTATGGTATTCCCTGTAGCACCAAACGCGGTACTTATCGGTTTCCTTTGTTCTTTCGCTGCTGGCCTACTAGCAATGGCAGTTCAAGGCGCGCTTGGCTGGACAATCATTGTAGCTGGCGTCGTTCCACACTTCTTCGTAGGTGGTGCAGCAGGCGTTTACGGTAATGCGACAGGCGGTCTACGCGGTGCAATTCTCGGTTCATTCACGCAAGGTCTGTGTATCTCTTTCCTACCAATGCTACTGCTTCCAGTACTGGGTGGCCTTGGTCTTGAAGCGACAACGTTTGCTGACTTCGACTTCGGCGTTGTTGGTCTTATCCTAGGGTGGATTGTTTCATGAGCTTATTCGATTTAATTGGTAACCAAGGCGTTATCATCAACTCTGAAGAGAACCTAACGGTTGATGCTGCGATAGATGTGACCTGTTCAACACTGCTAGCGAGCAACAAAATCGAAGCAAGCTATGTTGAAGCTATCAAGCAAAAACACAAGGATATTGGCGCGTACTATGTTCTAGCACCAAAGATTGCGATGCCTCATGCTCGCCCTGAAGATGGTGTGAACGAAGCATCACTGCAAGTAACGGTATTCAAGAAGGGTGTTGATTTAGAGTCAGAAGACAACGGTGACGTTTACCTTTCGATTACTCTGGCAGCGATGGACTCAGATAGCCACATCCATACGATTATGGCGCTATCAGAGTTGTTCCAAAATGATGATGACATCGATGCCATCATCGCAGCGGAAACTGAGCAAGCGATCATCGAGATCTTAAAACGATACTAATCTCGATATAAAGATCCTGATAAGCCCCCATGAAAAAAGCGATAGCCTCGGCTATCGCTTTTCTGTTTCTGGTGCTTGGTCATTTCTCATCGAATATGAGTTAAGGCATCACACCTAGAAAGCATTCAGTGGCGTTAAAACGCGTACATTCGTTTGTCTGTCGATAATTCAAAGCAATATTGCGCGTGTTTATTAAGGCACTCAAACACTTCTCGATCCAACTTAAAGTTATCAACGTGGTCCCTCAAAATAGCGAGAGTCTCTTCTAACGTCATGCCTCCACGATAAGGTCGAGACTGAGTTAGCGCTTGAAACACATCCACCACAGCAACAATTCGACTGGGTTGATCCAACTCTTCCGCCGTTTTTCCCATTGGGTAACCCGAACCATCTAACCTTTCATGATGATCAGATGCCCACTGACAAACCTGAGGTGAACTGAACAACTCCTGCAATGCGAATCGAGTGTCCGTTGCATGGCGTTTAATACAGCAATACTCTTCTTCAGTGAGTAAATCCGGCTTATGCAGAATGTCATTAGGGGTTTGCAGTTTACCGATATCATGGACTAACCCAGCCAGATAGAGTTTGCGCTGAGTGGTGTAGGAATAACCCAGCTGTTTGGCGAGGTATTCTGAAAGCTGCCCAACCTTTAAAGAGTGCTTAAAGGTAAACGAACTTTTGGTATCAACAACATTGGCGATAAACTCGGCAAAGGCCACCGTCTCATCCAGCGACATTTGCTGGGAGAAAAATGGCACAGGTTCAAAGTTATCCCTCATGTTCTCGAGGTATGGAATCTCCATAGAAAACCAGAAGTCATCCAAATCAACCAACTCGCACATGTGTTGCACAAGGTTGGTTTCGAACATCTCATCCGCTTGTTCAGTCAAACGTTCAATGATGCTCGCTTTGCCATCTGGTGTTAGGTTTCCATAACGATCAGAAGAGGTTATGCCGTATAGATAATCGACTCTATCGGCAAGCATCACGATGGCAGCTAGTTCTCTTTCTAACTCGCTGATATGAATAGCCCTTAGCTCAGACCACGGAGTATGGTGATAAAGAACCGGCTTAGCAAATATAGAAAGAACTGGGCACTCTTTTAAGATTTGGTAGCCCTTTTGACAATGGTGATAGCTTGAGTCAGGTACAAACCCAGACGTTAAACTGAGCTGTTCATCAATTTGCGAGACACCACAGTCGTGAATCAAGCCTAACGAAAACGCGAGCTGCGCTTGCTCTTCTTCCCACCCCACACTCAGAGCACATCGATACGCGATATAGCCCACTCTCTGTCCATGATTTTTACTTTCGAAACCGACGTTATCAAGCGCCTTAGCAATACCGAATAGAGCCTTCCTTAGGTCCACGGTCACGTCCTGGCAATGTTGATTCATTATTTAAGCCTAGCATTTTTATATTTTTTATATATTTAGGCCGCTAATACTAATGCATAGCTAATGATTATATACACAACTATTGTAAGGTTTAATGAGTTTCGTGATAGAACCAACGTATTACGAAAAATCCGTGCTACAAATGGTTGCATATTAAAAATCATGCGACATTATAGCCTGCCGACTAAGATTCGCTTAAATAAGCAGCCATAAGAAAAGGAAAGACATGTTTAAAACGGTTATCGACAACGAACTCTCCATCGCATTGGTTGAAGAGAGCTTCGCTTCTCACTACGCGGAAATCTCACAAAGCCAGAATGAGTACCTAAGTCAATGGCTCGTGTGGCCGCCACATTGTAAAACCGAGCAAGACTTTAGGATCTTCATCCAACGCTCGCTACACGATTATGCCGAAGGGAAAAGCATGACTTGTGCAATCGTGTATCAAGACAAGGTCGTCGGTAACTGCAGTTTCAATACCATTGATCATGATAAGCAAAAGGTGACCATAGGTTATTGGTTATCTGAGACATACCAAGGAAAGGGGATTGTGACGCGCGTTGTCCAGAAGCTGATTGATGTTGCTTTCAATGAGTTAGATATGGAAAAGGTAGAGATATCAGCCGCAACCGGTAACCAAAGCAGCCGTAAGGTTTGTGAGCGCTTACATTTCACGTTAGAAGGTATTATAACTCGTAACGAGAACTTGAATGGCCGCATCGTAGACCACGCTATTTATGGACTTCATCGCTCTAAGCTCTAAGCTCTAAGCTCTAGGCTCTAGGCTCTAGGCTCTAGGCTCTAGGCTCTAGGCAGTAGTAACTAAGAAGTCACTCGCTTGTAAATCGGAATATAACAAAGCCACGGTATTAGTCGGTGGCTTTGTTATTTGACGAGCCTGAAGAGCTCTTGAAGCTGCAGCTTATGCGATCTTAGGAATCACGATACTGAACTTGGCGCCACCATAGTTGCTGTCGTCGATTTTGATATCCCAAGAAAGTTTTTTAGCCGCCGATAGAGCAATCGCGAGGCCCAACCCCAATCCACCGTTGGTCGACGTTCTGCTTGAGTCTAGTCGAGAGAACGGAAGGAATACCTCATCACGCCTATTCTCTGGTATTCCAGAACCATTGTCTTCAATCACCACCAGCCAGTTTTCTGAGTTCTCATCCAGCGTCATCCACACTTTGTCTTGTGTGTAATTACCCGCATTCTTGAGAACGTTATCGAACACCAAGCGTGCCATTGAGCAATCACACTTAATCTTGCACTCTAGCTGTACCTTAGATTCAAAGGTGGCATTGTCTAGTTTCGAGTAACGAATTCGGTCTAGGCAATACTCACGAAGAACGGAGGTCACTTTAACGAGCTCAAAGAAAGAGTTATCCATGACATTCAACTTCGACAGCATGATGATTTCTGACGTGAGCTCGTTGATATCCTCAATGTAGGTATCAATGTCATCGAAAAGAACCTGATGATTATCGGGGGCTCCCCTTCTTAGGATATCGGTCGCCAGTTGAATACGACTTAGCGGAGTTCGTACTTCGTGTGGGATAGCTTGAGCGAAAATATGACTTTGTTTTACTTTGCTTTCGATCTCTTCAGCCATGAAGTTAAAACTGCTGGCCAAATCAGAAACAGGATGGATGTCGTCCATGTCAGATCGAGTACTAAGCTTGCCCTTACCAAACTGTTTCTGCTTCTCGACGAGCAACTCTATTCTTTCTTGAAAACGCCTCACAGGTAAGTAAACACTTGCTCCAATCGCCACAATCACAGCCAACAACAGCCCTAACAAAAAGTGTCGTTCTGAGTCTTCGTACCATTCAATGTCAGGAGAGAAAAAGTCCCCTACCTCACTGAACCCAAAACTGAATTTAGAGTTTGGTAGCTGAAACACGGTCGAATAGAGGTTGTCATCACTTAGATATATCGGCACACCGTTTAAGGTTGTGTATAACTCACATTGTTGGCAAGGCGCCTCGCCCGACCAATTCTCCAACAGGCGTAAATTGAAGATATAAAATTGTTGGTAGCCTGTTCTATCGAGCTCTTTATAGAGAGAGTTTTCTTGATTGTGTTGACGAACATACTGCTCCGCAAAGTAGATGCCATCATTGAGGAAGGTTTCGATCTCGGTGCGTCGCATGTGCCCCTCACCAAGGTTCAAGAACAAAAATATCGTTGCCGACATCCCAGTCACAATCCCAAGGTATAAGCGAGCAAACATCGAAACCGAGCGAAGCTTCGTAGCAATGAACTTACGCAACCAGCATGTACCCCTTGTTGCGAACCGTACGAATCAACTGTTTGTCTTTTGCGTGAATGCGCAGCTTTCGGCGTAACCCAGACACGCGCATATCAATCGAGCGGTCGTTGAACGCGTAATCTATCCCTCTAAATAACTGACAGCACTGGTCTCGAGTCACGACCTGACAGATGTTATTAACGAGAAGGTTTAAGATTTCAAATTCAGCAGAAGTAAGCTTGAGGTTTTGGCCGTAGAGCGTGGCACTTTGAGCAGAGCTGTTGATTACAATATCGCACTGTTTTTCAGCCGTAGTTTCTTGCGCAGTTTTTACGGGAGTCGCTCGACGCAATAACGCTTCAATTCGCGCTAACAAGGCATGGCCACGAATCGGTTTGGCAACGTAATCGTCCGCACCAAATTTAAACAAGCTGACCTCGCTCATTTCATCGGCGGAAGCCGTTAGCACTAAAATCATTCCATTGTAAAACTCACGGGCTTGACGGCAAATTTGCGCGCCGCTCATCCCTGGAAGCATCAAGTCCAACAGCACTAAATCAGGTTCAATACTACGGATCGCTTCAAGTGCCAAGTTCCCTTCATGAACAACGCTAACATTGTAACCTTCAGCTTCGAGGTAAAGCGTCGTTAGACGAGCTATCTCTTGGTCATCTTCAACAATGAGCACTTTGGTTTTCGACATTCCTATCACCAGTATTTATTAAAAGCGAAGGCAGTATATATACTGGTCATAGATCATCAATATTGGAATCAGAGCCCTACATTTACCGTACGCAAAACATAGTAATCACTTTTGTACATACACGTTTACAGAATAGAGAACCAACAACCGGTGCGCCTTGGTTTATCAAGGTTTCCTCCTTCAGAGCACACCATTTTGATGTGCAAGGAAAGTGGCTCTTTGATAAAAGCGAACTGCTGCTAAACCTAACCTGTACAACAAAGCAAAAAGAGAAGCTGATAAAAGCCAGATACAACGCAGAACACGACTGTTTAACGGAGCTTTATAATCGCCGTGGGATCAGCAACCTTCTAGAAACCAGCATTGCCTATCGCTCACCGTTTGAATTGATGTTTGTCGACCTTGATGGCTTCAAATTAGTTAATGACACTTATGGGCACACTGTCGGAGACCAACTACTCAAACAGGTTGGTGAACGCCTTAAACAGTTGGTTGATGAGAAATGCATGATAGGGCGATTTGGTGGCGACGAATTCATTGTGATTGCCCACACCTGCCGAAATCAAAATATCCCACTACTTTGCCCTCGCATCATTGATGCCTTAAACCGAAGTTTCCATATCAGAGGCATCGGCAGTTTATCTGTCGGTTGCAGCATAGGTACCGCGCATTTCCCTGATAACGCGGTTGACCAAGAAACATTGCTAAAGCAAGCGGGTATGGCGATGCATCTTGCAAAAGCGAATGGTCGAAACCGCTTCCAAACGTTTACCCCAGACTTAGCACAAACCCTGCATCGCAAAGTAGAGATCCGCCATCGACTGGCACGCGCCATAGAAAACGACGATCTCAACCTTCACTATCAACCGATCATGAACACCAACAGCGACAAGGTGAAAGGGTTTGAAGCCTTGCTTCGATGGTCAGACAAAGAGCTAGGTAACATAGGCCCTGATGAGTTTATTAGCTTAGCGGAGGAGACGGGGCAGATTGTACCGCTCGGGAAATGGGTTCTGAACTCTGCACTCAAACAGCTATCGATATGGCAACGTGAGTTTGATAGTGAGTTGATGATGAGTATCAATATTTCGAGTATTCAGATGCACGCGACCTTTGCCGAGCAGCTATTAGCAATGTTGAACTTCTACAATATCCAACCTCAAAGCATCGCCCTTGAGATCACCGAATCTTCCATGATCTTCAAGCATGGTGAAGTCAGGCAAGCGTTAAGCGATATTTCTAAATTGGGCGTAGAGCTTCACCTTGATGACTTTGGCACAGGCTACTCGTCACTGTCGATGTTGCATGACTTACCGATTAGCACCGTGAAACTCGATAAAAGCTTCGTCCACGGTTCACACAAAGGGAGCAAAGCGATTGTCCAAGCCACCCATGCTATCTGTGAAAAATTGGGGCTAAAAGTGGTTGCTGAAGGTGTCGAAACCGAAACGCAAAAAGCGTTCTTAATCGATTGTGGATACCAGTATCTTCAGGGATTTTTATTTAGTAAACCAATTCCCTCAAATGAAGTCGAAAGTCAGTTTTTGAATGGTCGACAATCCTACAATTAAAGACTTATTTATCAATAAATTAAGTCGTTTGAATGCTTCCTAAACAATCGGCTGCTGTGGGTGTGTACGCTTACGTATGCTTACATAGCGTTTAACAGTAAGAGGAAATAATTAAGCTATTGTTTATAAAGAAAATTACTTAGAAATTCACACAATAAAACACCAAACCATTATACCCACTAACTGTAATGACTTGGGTATTTAGATTACCCTCATTCCGTCCCTTTAGCAGAGCAAATAATCGGTAACCATGAACAGACAAAACGGCTTCACTCTTTTAGAACTCATCATCTCTGTATTAATTTTAGCGATCGTTTCGGCGACAGCTATGGTCAAGTTCTTAGACGTTCAAGGAAGTGCTCGGGCGAGTAAAATACATGATGTGGCTGGTAACCTTCGCACGGGTATCGATATGATCTACGCGAAGTCAGCGATTGCTGGCGTTGAGGATGAGTGCAACTATGTTGAAAAGACGGAGATTGAGACCTACTACGTTTGTCATGGTTACCCAATCGCCTATGTTGACTCACTAAGAAGACTGCTCAATATCGACGCAACAGAGCTTCATGTCATCAACAAAGAAGTAGACTCTGGCAGCAATGCAGAAAGAGTAGCCGCCATCTCTTTCGACACCGAAAACTACACCTATTCGCCAGAAGGAGACTTTTGTCAGGTGCTTTATCAGCCAGAAAAAGAACCACAGATCGTGGTGCTTGATGGTGCATGTTAAATACTCAACGATTGCACGCTTCCATAGTTAACACAAAGCCACCGCAACAGATCTTTGAATATCATGTGGTTACGCTAACATTTGCTCAAAAATAACACTAATTGATCTAACTTGTTGCTGCTTATACTTTTAGGCAGTACTCATGGTATAACACCAACCTCATTCATATCTTATTTTCATCACTAGCCGATTAATATTTACATAGACACATATTTGATACATATGTCAATAATAATTCCATTAAAATTCTTTAATCAACACATCATGATAAAAATCATCCTTTCCCTATTTTAAATATCCCACCTTAAAGTTTAATTATTTAAATTTCGTAACAGAATAAATTAAAGTCAATCATTCAACAAATATAATTAATTCTATCATTGATTACTTTAATTAAATCACCAAAACAATACGCCACATAAATTATATTAATATCACATAAAATGACATAATTTAATTTTATCATGAAAAATTCTGATAAATCTCACACATCGATAAACCGAATGAATACCATCAGAAGCTACATTAGAAACCTCTAAATCCAGTCGCTAAACCTACCGCGTAGAAGCTGTGAAATGGATAAATACCAAAACAAATGGATAAATCCCCCTTACCCCTTGTAAATCATTGGCTTTCATTTATAAATTCAACTTTTGGGTGAACATCTCCATAACCTTTCATTAAAGCCCAAATTCTGCGATTAGTATCAACATCTTGAGATAAAATGGTGACATTTTGGTTATATTATTTAGATCGAACTCTTGTGTTGAATGAAAATCCCAGCCATCACATATCCATCACACAAATATAATAACTATCGCTTAGGAGTTAAGCTATGCACTGTTCTTTCAATATAAATAACAATAATGAGAGCTTGCAACTAATCTACAATGAAGAAAAAATATACATAAAAAGAGACAGTAATAAGATATCAGAGGAAACTCTTAATAGTAAAGAGAGTTTTGTTTTCAAATACCTTATTGAACACTCGGTGTTTTTCAAGGTAGTTGTCATCATTTGCTTACTTATTAAGCAGCTTCTCT